>NZ_DATCVJ010000243.1:0-3238 GCF_036566945.1 Chitinophaga sp.
GGGCTATGCGCTTTTACCTAATTTTTCGGGAGAAGTAAGACAGTACTATGGTATCGCCCGCCGCGAAGCCAGGGGAAAGCGTGTGGATAATAATGCCGGCAGTTTTTTCAGTCTGACGGGTGGTTACAGAGCCGCGCCTATTGCTGCCTCCAAAGGGTATTATGAAAGCGGCTATGGATACGTTACGCCCGCCTGGGGCATGCAACGGAGCTGGGGAAGACATTTCAGTTTTGAAGCCCGTTTTGGTATCCGGTTTAGCCCGGTGGAATACGAGACTGGCGCGATAGAGGCACTGGATGCACGTGTACAGGTGGGATATGTGATTTGGTAATGTTGTAAATTAGCTGCTTAAACGGAGTCATATATGTCGTCCAGGATAATTAAGCAGGTAATAGTGATGCGCAAGGATTTGAACATGCGCAAAGGAAAAATGATTGCTCAGGGAGCGCATGCGTCTATTGCGTTTCTAACGCGGCATGCTACCATCGAAGGACATACGCTGCAAACCCAATTGAGAAATCCGGAAGAAGTATCGGAGTGGATGACGAAAGGGTTCACCAAAATTTGTTTGTCGGTCGACTCCGAAGAAGAACTGGAGCGCGTATACCAGCAGGCCATAGATGATGGGTTGAATGCCACACTGATAACAGATTCGGGGTTAACAGAATTTGGAGGAGTACCTACTAAAACCTGTTGTGCGATCGGTCCTAATTTAAATGAAGAAATAGACCGTATTACAAAAGCGTTGAAGTTGCTTTAGTCTTCGTCGCCTACTACGTCTGTTTCAACGACTCTGCCTACCTGTCCATCTTCCAAACGTACTTTAATACCGCGGGAATGATAGGCGGCAGAGGTTAATAAATCCTTTACGATACCGTAGGTTTTTTTACCGCTGCGCTGATCTTTCTTCAGGATGATGGCCACTTCCAGGCCAGGATATACATCTTTTCTATATTGTCCGTCCATAATTTTATTGCTGCTTATGCTGCAAAGCTAGAAAAATTATGCTGAATAAAAGGCTAAAGGCACTACCCTTTTGGCAGTGCCTTTTCGCTTATTTAGGGATAAATATTTGCCTTAGCTGATCTATCAGTACACCGTTTCCGCTTACGCTGATGTTGTTGATCTTTTCTGCGATTTTTTCCACATACTCCATTTCCTTCAGCTTAAACAGCATGGGATTGTCTTCCATCAGCTTGGCGGTATTCAGCAAACTTCTGGTGCTGGCTGTTTCTTCTCTTCGCATGATGATGTTGGCTTGGGCCTTCTTTTCGGCCACCAGCACCTGGTTCATGATTTCCTTTACATCGCCCGGCAAGATGATATCCCGGATACCAAAGCTGGCGATGGTGATACCCAGGGCTTCAGCCTTAGGGCTCACGGCTTGCAGGATGTAAGGGGCCAAGGCATCCTTCTTCTCCAGCAATTCATCAAAGTTCAGCGCGGCGATGTATTCTCTCAGCGCCAGCTGGAACAGGATGTAGAGCTGTCGTTCGTAGTCCTTATTTTGTAAAAGCGCCTTGTCGATATCTACCACCCGATACTGTGCCCATGCGTTGATTCGCAGTGCGGCTTTGTCTTTGGTCAGAATTTCCTGACCATTGATTTCTGCCTGCAGTTGTCTGGTATCAATTTTAGAGATGGTGATAGAGATGTTATTCTTCCACCAGAAATAAATGCCAGGATACAGTGTCATGGAGTATTTTCCATCTATCAGCAAAATAGCCTGTTCGTGACTTTCCACGCTATAGCTCCTAACATAAGGCGCTACCAGTCGGTGGCAAAGTGTGGACCGGTCTATGTTTTCGGTGATGGCTATCTTAGAGATATCCGCACGGATAAACTTGTAGTCGATCATATTTTTCCAGAAGGTGTATCTTCCTGCGGTCAATACCTGCTTCAGCAATCCGTTTTCGTAGTGCAATACTATTTCTGTTTCGCTTACTTCTACTACATGCAAAGCCGCTGTGATTTCAGGGTCTTGCAGGAGTATGTTCAGTTCCAGGGGAGCAACAAACGGTTTGTTGACATCGAAGATTTGTACATCTTCGTTGATCAGCCAGTGCCGGCCTTCCTGCAGCATTCGCTGATATGCTCCGTTCTTGAATATCAAGCCTCTTTCGTAGGCGTTGATGGTTACTCTTTTCATTTTCATTTCTCTTTTTGGGGTTAATAAAAGCCAGGGGTGTTACCCATTTTGCCGGCACGGAAACAGTTGTCAACCTACTATTAATCATCAGTTAGGGCGGAAGTGCTAAGTGATGGTAATGGTATGATATATATACCTGTTTTCTGGTGTTGGTAAAACTGCTGTCATCACCCTTTTGATGATGCGCGGGGCCTACAGCCCTGACTTTCGTTGTTGTTTGTTTTGCTATTCTTAGTAGCAGATTTTAACAGTTTTTCAGACTGTCTCCGTGAAAGGGAGTTATCCATTGCTCTACCATTGAGCTACCGTCTCGTAGACGAATAGGAATCGAACCTATATCGATAGATGGTTTGGGCGAGAGCTGTGTCATGAGGCAACAGCATACAGCACGTTACTACGGCTGCACTGCAGGGCTCTGTGAAACCCATGCCTGGTTTGCGTTCAACGACATCAATTCTCGTCTTCCCGTTGGGGAAGGATTTTAGTAAATGCTTTTCATTTACCTGGTGGACGAAGCAGGACTCGAACCTGCACTGGCGGTGCTTCAAACCGCTGCTCTACCATTGGAGCTATTCGTCCATTTTTTAGTGTGAGTAGCAGGATTCGAACCTGCTAAGCCTGTTAAGGCGATGGTTTTACAGACCATTGCGACACTCCCGCTTCGCCGTACTCACTTTGGGGTTTTCTACTTTAGGGGTTAACGCTCTTTCAGGGTTAACGTTTTTTCGACAACATTTTTTACTGGTAATCTTTTGAGGGTTAACGCTCTTTTAGGGTTAACATTTTTTCACTTTTAAATCTGGGGTCAACACGCTTTCCGGTTAACACTTTTCACTTTTAAATCCGGGGTTAACACGCTTTTCGGTTAACAAATTTTAGGGTTACACATTTTGGATGAACAAAATGTGGGTTAACAAACAGGGTTAACAACATTGGTTCTCGGGGTGCAGGCGGGGCTCGAACCCTGATCTTCCGGGTCACAGCCGGATATTCTCACCATTGAACTACATGCACCATTTTACAAAGTTGGCCAGACCGGATTCGAACCGGTAACCTGCTGCATATAAGGCAGACGCTCTAACCTGAGCT
>NZ_DATCVJ010000244.1:0-9296 GCF_036566945.1 Chitinophaga sp.
GCCCCAGGATATGCGCAGGACGTGGATTTTCCAGCACTCCTGCTTTAATCAGCAAACTGGCCCCACCGGGGATCACTTCTTCCGCCGGCTGAAAAATAAATTTTACGGTACCGGTAAATTCCGTTTTCATACGGCTGAGAATACCCGCTACGCCCAACAATGAAGCCGTATGCACATCATGGCCGCAGGCATGCATCACCCCTTCGTTCTGCGAGCGGTAAGGCACCTTGTTCAATTCCACAATAGGCAAAGCATCTATATCGGCGCGCAGGGCCACCACCTTATCGGATGGCGCTGCGCTGCCCTGCAGTAAAGCAACAATGCCGGTATCGGCCATTCTTTCAAAAGGAATATCCAGGGCCCGCAACTTATCTTCTATGAAAACGGCCGTCTGGTATTCCCGGTAGGAAAGTTCTGGATGGGTGTGCAGGTGGCGACGATTCGCGGTAGCCTCCTCCAGCAGTCCGCTGGCCAATTGCCGGATTCTTTCTTTAAGCATGTAGCAACAATTTTTTTATACTGTCCTGTGATAAAAATTCTTTTACAAAAATATCATCTGTCAGGTGCGGATAAGCAGCAGTCACCCGGTCTATTTCCGCTGTCTGCCCCGGAGAAAGCACTTCATGATCCTCTAAGCACCAGGTGCCTTCCAGCAATCCCTGTCTCCTTAACACCTCATGTATTCCGGCAATAGAACCCCGGAAAGCATGGGAAGGATCAAAAATAGCGGCATTCATATCTGTAACGGCAATCCCCTCCTGCAACAATGCACCCGCACCTTTATAATCCTCAAGTATACAATTTTTTATCCGGCCAAACAGGCCTGTCACTTTTTCGGTCCATACCGACCAATGTCCCAGCAGGCCGCCGGCAAAACCTTTTTCTACTATTTCCCCATTTACATGAAAGCGATAAGTGGTGAGCAGGTCCGCCACAATATTGTCGTCGTTGCCGGTGTATAAAGCTATGTTATTTCGCCTGGAAGACGAAGCAACTGCCCTAACTACATCCAGGGTCTGATAACGGTTAAAAGGAGCCGTTTTAATCGCTTTTACACCAGGGATTTCTACAAACTGCTCCCAGAACTCATAACTCAATATTCTGCCACCCACAGAAGGCTGCAGGTAAAACCCGAATACAGGGATCACGTCTGCCACCGCCCGCACATGCGCCAGCAGCTCTGCTTCGGTGTGAGCCGTCAATCCACCCAGACTCAGTAACCCGATATGATAACCGTATTTGAGTGCCAGCCGGGCTTCGGCCAGCGCCTGTTCCGTAGGCCCGCAAATACCGGCCACCTTGATAAAAGGGCGCTCCAGTCCGGCCGCAGCAATTTCTTCTGCCGCTATACGCAATACCGGCTCCAGCAAATTGATATCCGGACGACGGATCGCAAACTGGGTAGTATGCACGCCTACTGCTACACCACCTACACCACTGGCGATATAATAACGGGTCAGCAGGCGTTGCCTGTTTTCGTTTAACCGCCGGTATTGGTCCAGTGCCAGCGGGTGTGCGGGTATAATAGTACCGCTATGTAGTAATTGTTCAACTGCAGATTCCATCATAATACTTTTTGTGAGATGTACTTAAAACTGTCCTTCCCTTTCCTGGAAATGTGTGGCCTTCTGAATGGTACGCCCACCCTCCTGCAGCCATGCGGCAGTGAGGCCGATCATTTGCAGCGTGGATACTTTCGGATAACCGAACAACCGGAAACTCTCTGCTGCATTGCTCAACAAAGCAGTTGGTTGTTCTTCCCCGCTGAACTGCGGTACTTTTCCAAACAGTTTTCCAAACTCTCCGGCGATCCATTTCACAGAGGCGGTTTCTGGTCCGGTGATGTTCAGCAACTTCGCCGGTACGTTACAATGCAATAGTGCACGCAGCGCCATTTCATTGGCATCGCCCTGCCAGATGACGTTCACGTGTCCCATGCGGATATCAATAGGTCTTTCTTCCCGCACCGCTTTGGCTATTTCCAGCAACACGCCGTAATGCAGGTCATTGGCGTAATTGAGACGATATACGAGTACTGGTGTGTTATATTTTCCGGAGAAATGCTGGAAGATGCGCTCCCTGCCAAGACAGGATTGCCCGTACTCTCCAATGGGCGCCGGCGCCACACTTTCATCTGCTCCGCCTGAAAATACCGGCGTAAACGGATATACGTTACCGGTAGAATACACCACAATGCGGGAGTTTTTAAACTTCTCCGCTACCCTGCCTGGCAGGTAAGTGTTCATGGCCCAGGTAAACGCTTCTTTGCCGGTAGTGCCAAACTTGGTGCCCGCCAGGTACAATACATTTTTTACGTCCGGCAATGCCTGCAGATCCGCATCATTCAACAGGTCGGCGGCAATGGCTTCCACACCATATCCCTCCAGTTGCTCTTTTAATCCGGGTTCCGTTAAACGGGATACACCAATCACGCGCCGCTTCACGCCGGAGCGGTCTACCGCCTGTTTAGCCAGTTTAGCGAGACTGGGACCAATTTTCCCGCCTACGCCCAGGATAAGAATATCTCCTTCGAGACTGGCTATATCAGCCACCAATGCGTCAGTAGGTTGCAGCAGGCTGTCAACCAAAGTTTCCAATTGTTTCATATGTATTATTTTTTTTTCGGGAGATGAAGACCGACACGTCCATGCAGTTAACCTGCACTATTTACATCGGCGAATAAAATAGCATGTGGATGCGTACGCAAAATAGTAGATGGATATTGTTCACTGATAGCGGCATGCAGCGTATGATTCACCGCCGCTGCTTTGTTGGCACCGGGCACCATGCAGTAAATATATTTCGCCCGCATGAGAGATGGCACTGTTAATGTAATGGCATGTGTAGGCACTTCCTCGAGTGCTGTAAAACAGCCATCATTCACCTGTTGCTGCCGGCAGGCCAGATCCAGGTCTACCACCTTTACGGCCAGTGGATCATTAAAGTCCGCTACATGCGGATCATTAAAAGCAATATGTGTATTTTCTCCAATGCCCATGTTCACAATGTCTACCGGATATTTTTTCAGCAAGGCGGCATAACGAAAACAAGCCGCTTCTGCATCCGGCGCATTGCCGTTGATATAATGGACTTCGCGGAAAGGCAGTCGATCAAATAATCTTTCTTTCAGAAAATTACCAAAGCCTTGCGGGGCAGTCGCCGGCAGTCCTACATATTCATCCATATGAAAAGCGTTTACCCGCTGCCAGTCGATATCTTTTTCTGCTGCCAGCGCCAACAGAAATTCATTTTGTGAAGGAGCTGCTGCAAAAATAATATTTACATACAGCTGCTCTTCCAGCAAATGGCTGATCCGCTCCGCACACTGCATGGCAGCAGCTATTCCCAGCTGTTGCCGGTTGGGATACACCATCACGCTCAGGCGACCCGCCTGTGTTACCACTGGTATCATGCACATTCATTTTTACGGTTAAATAAAATCTTTCCTCCTACGATCACCCTACTCACGGAGATGTTGGCGTCGAAAATAACAATGTCTGCATCCCTTCCCACTGTCAATGATCCCTTACGATCTGCAATGCCCATGATCGTCGCCGGTGTGCTGGTCATCATCCGCACCGCATCTGCCAGCGGCACTTCCGCCAGCGTCACCATATTGCGTACCAGTTGATCCGTGGTGGCTACACTCCCTGCAAATGCGCTACGGTCAGGCAATTTAGCCACCCCATCTTCCACAATTACTTTCAAACCGTTCTGCAAATTCCCCAACACACTTTCTCCCGGCGGCATCCCAGCCGCCCGCATCGCATCTGTAATCAATGCGGTTTTATCAGCGCCCTTAATTTTATACACCAGCTTCAATAAGGCTGGGGGCAAATGAATACCATCTGCAATAATTTCTACGGTTAACGCATCCATCAGGAAAGCACTTTCTATCACGCCGGCATAGCGAAAGGCGTTCCGGCGCGTAACGCCAGACATCGCACTGTATAAATGCGTTACATGCGTATAGCCACTCTCCACCGCTTCCAGCATATCTTCATACAATGCATCCGTATGTGCCACCGCCGCCATAATACCTTTTGATTGCAGGTACCTGCCAAAGTCCAATGCGCCCGGCAGCTCCGGTGCGGCACTCCATCTCACCATATCCTTACCCGCCGCCGCTACTACCGCTTCATATTCCAGGGGATCGGGATGCCTCACATAACGCGGGTCCTGTGCGCCCCGCTGATTCATCGCAAAATAAGGCCCTTCCAGGTGTAACCCTAAAAACTGCGCCCCTGCTGTATTCTGCGCGTTAGCTGTTTTGTATAACCGTACCGCATCCAACAAACTATCAGTATCGCTGCTTAACGTAGTAGGCACCATCGCAGTGGTACCATATTCCACGTGTTTCGCCGCCACATTCAGAAAAGCCGTCGCGGTTCCATCCATGAAATCATGCCCACCCCCTCCGTGAATATGCAGATCAATAAATCCGGGCGCCACATAATCACCACCGGCATCTATGGTTGGTACGTCGTTGGTAGCGATGTCTCTTTCCCCGATGGCGGCAATGCGGCCATCTATTACCAACAGGCTGCCTCCGCGGATAATGCGGTAGGGCGTAATAATGTTGGCATTACATATTTTCAACGCTTCCGGCATGTTCATTTTTTTGTGGTTGTAAAGACGGTATCGCTGCACGACGCCAGCTCCTCAGTTTATATCCGTAAAACGCATAGAAGATCAGGTATCCGTAACAGGGAAATAATACCCAATACGCCAGGCGTACGTTATATGCATCCGCCATCAATCCATACACTACCGGTAGCATCGCATTGCCACATAATCCCATGATCATAATAGACGCGCCCAATTTGGTAAAGCGTCCCAGTCCATCCAGCGCCAGCGGCCAGATGCCCGCCCATACCAGGGAATTGGCAAAGCCCAGCAATACCACAAACCAGATAGACACATCGGTCACATGCCCCAGTATTTTCACTTCTCCATGCGTGTAAATAATGCCCAGTGTAAACAGGGCTCCCAGTACCGTACACACGCGCAAAGCGTTGGCCTGACTGATCACCCGCGGGATCAGTGATATGCCCAGCAGGTATCCGCAAATAGTGACGAATAAAGTATAGGAAGGAAATGTTTTGGCTTCGAGTAAGGGAATATGCATAGCGCCTGCATAGCCAATAATAGTGTCAATCGCCACTACCTGTGTACCTACATGTAAAAAGATTGCCAGCGCACCCAGCACCAGGTGCGGGAACTGGAAGATGCTCGTTTTCCCGGCGTTGGCGACTGCTACTTCCGCATTCTCCTGATCCGTATCAATTTCCGGCAAAGGCGAAAAACGTACGAGACAACCCAACACAAACAACACACCCGACACCACTGCATAAGGCAGGATCACACGGCGGATCAAAGCGTCCAGCACGGCAGTACGTGCCTCTCCTTTCATATAGGCCAGCTCTTTGAACAAGTCGCCATCCGTTGCTTTTAAAATAACCGCTGCAAAAATCAGTGGCGCCACTATGCCAGCGCCTTTATTGCAGATGCCCATGATACTGATACGTGCAGCCGCACTTTCTTTAGGCCCCAGGATAGTGATATAAGGGTTGGCAGCAGTTTGCAATACAGCCAGCCCCAATCCTATAATGAATAATCCTGCCAGGAATATTTCATAAGTACGTGTATACGCTGCCGGTATAAAAATCAGTGCCCCCAGCGACATCACCCAAAAACCTATCATCATGCCCCGTTTGAACCCCACTGCCTTTAACAGGTAAGAGGCCGGCACCGACATAAAGAAATAGGAAATATAAAAAGCAAATGCCACGAGGTACGACTGGAAATTACTCAGCTCGCAGGCGATCTTGAAATATGGTATCAGAATGGCATTGACCCAGGTAACGAAACCGAATACAAAGAACAGTAAACCCACCATAAGAATGGAAATAACTGTATCCCGTTTGCTGAGCGAACCAGCTGTAACCGCGCGTTGTTTCATGAAAATTGTTTTTATCAGAGATTCTCCCCGGTACCATTACATCGTTGGTTCCCACCCTGGCTGGTACTCCCGTTGCCAGAATTTTTGCGCCGCCTTATCATTCAGAATATGTCCGTTACTGGGATCAATATGCAACGCATTGCCGGAGCGCAACGATATATTGCCCAGCTGGCAAAGCAAGGTGCTTTGATGACCGCTGAGAATATCCGACTTCAACGCCGTTCCTTTACGGATGCCATCAAAGAAATTCTGGATATGCAATGCATCGAGCGTTTCCGCCGGGTTGGTGAGATTGCGTGGATCGATGACCACTTCGTTGTTCACCGTCTTCACCACTTTATTATCGAGGTCATAAATCGTATAGGCGTTGCCGTCAATCACCAATGAACCTTTTTCACCGTAGAAGATAACGCCTACGGAATTACCTTCCACATTACGTCCGTTGCAGCTGCGGCCTTCCCATACCATGCTGGTATTGTTGGGAAATTCCAGTGTGATCACTTGTGTATCCGGTGTTTCCCAATCATCTTTATAACGGTAACGCCCCCCCGCAGAAGTAACCCTCGTAGGATAATCCACGCCCAGGCCCCAACGCATGAGGTCTATCATATGTGTGCCGTTGTTCAGTGCTTCGCCGGTGCCCCAGTTCCAGAACCAGTGCCAGTTGTAGTGGATCAGATTATCTTTGAAGGCGCGGCGTGGAGCGGGGCCCTGCCACAAATCATAGTTCAGCCATTCGGGTACGGGCGCTTCTTTTCCGAAACCAATAGACTCGCGGTTGTTGGTATACCAGCCTTTCGCAAAGTAAGCGCGACCAATCGTTCCTTCTTTCACTTCACGGATGGCGGCGGCAACATTGGGCCAGGACCTGCGCTGGTTGCCCATTTGTATCACCGTCTTATATTTTTCAGACACCTTCACCAATAGTTCTCCTTCATGCGGATTGTGGCTGCAAGGCTTTTCGAGGTATACATGTTTACCTGCTTTAGCCGCCAGGATGGCTGCCGGCGCATGCCAGTGATCCGGCGCTGCAATCACGAGGGCATCCATGTTTTTATTCTCCAGCGCCTTCCGGAAGTCAGGTACCGCTTTGGCGCGGAGCTGCTGGATTTTATATACACTTTCAATACATTTCTCTGCGGCGCGGGTATCTACATCCGAGACAGATACAATTTCGCAATTGGCCTGTTTAGCGTAGTTGTTGGCCAGTGCCAGACCACGGGAGTTCACCCCCATCATCCCTACACGGATGCGGTCATTGGCGCCCATGATGCGGGCATAACTTTTTGCGCTGAAGCCAGGAATGAAGCTGCTCAGGGCAATAGCGGCAGTACCTTGCGCCGTTTTTTTGATGAAGTTTCTACGGGATGCTGACATAGTGCGGAATTAAGAATTACGAATTACGAATTACGAATTACGGATTTGTGGGGAGAGTGAAAATTATGGATGACGGATTGTGAATTGTGGATTATGTTTACCATCTCCACACAAATCCGTAATTCGTAATTCGTAATTCGTAATTCTCCCCTCCACTTCTTCCAGCTTTACCGGCGCGCCCTGTCTGCGTTTGCTTTCTTCGGCGGCTTCCATAAAAGCTAATATCTCCAGTGTTTCTTCCGGCTTTACCGGCGACACACCTGTTCTGAAAAAATTGGCAATTTGTTGCAGCAATAGTTCGTATCCTTTAAACGGACCGAGTACCATGCTGCCTTTTTCACCAAATACGCGGCCACCAAAATCGTCCGGACCGCTGCGTGTACCTCTGAAAGTGCCAATGCGCTCATCGCCCCACATCCCTACTACCACGTCGGTATCGGGTGTATTAAAACGGGTCACGGTGTTGCAACCGGTCCCCATCACGGTATATAACGTTTCTACCCCATGGATACCATACCAGAATAAATCCGGATGCGTTTTTTCGATCGCAGCAGGACTGTAAGTATCAGCGCCCAACACTTTACCAATAGCGCCGTCTTTCACTATTTTTTCCGCACTCTCCATGAAACGCAGGGAGGACGCGGAAAAAACAGCTGCCTGGTATTTTTTTGCTGTCTCAAAAATGGTGATCCCATCTGCCAGTGAGGCGGCCAGTGGTTTATCGATAAATATTTTCTTTCCTGCTTTCAGCACCGGCAACGCCTGCGCCAGGTGAGGTCTGCCATCATTGGATTCCAGCAGTACCACATCTACTTTCGTTAAAAGCACGTCGATAGAATCGACTATCTCCACCCCCATTTTCTTCACTTCTTCCGTAAAGCCCGGCAAACGCTTTTGGTTCATAGCAATGTCCGGACTGGTTTGCGGGAAGGCCGCCATTACTTTCATGCCTTCCAGTCCTGCTACCGGAACGGGATTATTAAATGCCTTCGTAAAAGCAATGGCGTGTGTGGTATCCAAACCAATAATGCCGATACGGATCGTATCTGCCGGACGCTGTTTACCCATACCATACAGCGGGCGCAGACTTCCCAGCAAACCAGCTCCCACACCGGTAATAGCGGCAGTGCGGATAAATTTTCGGCGATTAAAATTTGTTGTCATGATCTTGTTTTTGATACTACTATTCCATTCTTCTTGCGACAGCCAGCGCCTGCGTGGTGGTGTAATACTTAGCCAGCATGCCCGGTACTTCCCAGGCAGGCATATTCCCCGATTTTACATATTCGAGAAATCGCTGCATGACCGTTGCAAACAAGGGTTCATGTTTTTTTATCAGCGTTTCGGGAATTACTACTTCCCAATCTTTCCCGGCTGCTTTCAGTGCAATGCCCGGATATTGCTGTTGCAGTGTGTTAAATGCTGTTTGCAGTTGTGCGGTGTAAGCTGCATCCGCCAACACAGGACTGATATATAATACGGGCAGGTAATTTTGTTCTTTATCCTGTTTGATAACCAACGCTGCTTTGCTGCCTTGCATGCGGGAATAATGGGTATCTCCGGTACCGGCAGGGGCCTCATAATCCCATTGCACAGCAATGCGTGCATGTACCCCACGAATGGTATAATCAAAGGATCCGTTGGCATATATTTTCAGCGAGCTATCTGTCCCCATCATAGCTGCCAGCGCTGGTGTTAAAGCTGCGCCACCGGTAATCCCGCTGTATTGCGCTACACTCATGGTAGTAGGCCAGGTAGTAGCGGTGTCAATATGAATATCTTTTTTATAGTCGAGTATCTGTTCGGGAAAACAAGTCCATTGCACCAGGTCTACCAGGTGGGTGGTTACATCTACAATCCCTTCTCCCTGTTGCTGTACATCCATATACCAACTGGGACGCACCAACGTTTTTCCGGCGACGGTCTTTTTGAAATGGTGTACACTTTTCTTAATAAC
>NZ_DATCVJ010000245.1:0-2376 GCF_036566945.1 Chitinophaga sp.
CACTTTTAGCCGGAATTTACGGCATGAACTTCCATTATATGCCTGAACTGGATACAAAGCATGGATACTACTATACATTGGGAGGAATGGGTATCCTGTTACTGCTGATGATCTTCATATTCAGAAAACGAGGCTGGTTCTAGCCTTTCTTTTTATAAACAGGCACCGTAGAACATGGCTCACCATACATGATACTTTTTACCACCGGGCGAAGCAGGCGGGTAATTTCGGCATAGGCAATTTCCCCTACACGTTTATCACCACATCCTTTTATTACCACTCTCTTATCTGTAAAGGATGCTACATCAATTTTAGCCAGGCTTTGCAGATAAAGTGTTTTGTGAATAAAATCGGCGTCGCCAAAAGCAGCGTAATTGGCAATAGGCTCCAGATTAGTCATCACCAGCATATATGCCCACAAAGGGATTACTGCATCCACACTACAAATTAAACCCACATTTTTTCCACGGAATTGTTCCCAATCGAGCGACTGCAGAGAGGCGCGAAAATCCTTTTCTTTCAGGATCAGCCCCATAAAAAGATAATCCTTCATATCAAAGACCACGGTGTCTCCCTGTGGATAATAATCCTCCAGATCTATGGTTTCCAATCCACTCAGTGCTACTTTATTTATGATGTCGTCCATTTTTTCCTTATTTAAGGATACAAATTTACGAATATCGGTGCAGGAATGTGAATAAGTGATTGGGAGGTGGGGAAAGGGCTAAAAAAGAAGAAGGGAAGCATTCCTGCCTCCCTTCTTCTTATGTCAGTAAAAAATGTAGCGGTCTAGAAAAATTTACCACGGGTATCTTTCACATCAGATTTCTTTTTCAACACTTCAAACAGTTGTTGATCCAGCATGGATTTAACACCCTGTTCGTATGCAGCCTGCTGAGCAGCTACATCTTGCGCTGGTTGAGCAGAGGGCTGGTAGCTATCTACTTTAATAACATATACGCCACCGTTTCCTTCAATCGGAGCCGATACGCTGGTGATACCCCATTTCTTATTGAAAGAAGCACCAGCCACACGTGGCTCGAAGCCCAGAGAAGCGATAAACGGAGTAGCAAAGTTTACACCTTCAGCTTTCAATATTGGCTGGTTGGTTGCTTTAGCTGCTGCATCCAGATTAGCCGGAGTTTGCAGTTTAGCAATGATCTGTTCTGCTTTTTTATGTTTTTTCACTTCAGCTTCTACCTGCGGTCTAACATCTTCCAGCGGAGCAGTACCTTCCTCACGAACACTTGTTAAAACAGCTACAACATATTTATCATCGAAAGTAAATACGTTACTTACATCGCCTTTCTTAGCTTCGTAAGCCCAACGTACCAGTTCGCGTGATTGCCCGATACCAGGGATCACAAAATCCATTGGGCGAACGTTGTCAGCAATTCTTTTATTCAGTTTACCTTCCTGTACTGCTTTTTCAAAGGCAGCACCAGTACGGCTCTTGCCTGCGAAATCACTCGCGCCGCTGTAAGCCAGGTTATTTGTTTCTTTACTTGCTTCTACTGATTTACCGAGGTAAGCCACTTTAATAGCAGGACCAATATTCTTCTGATCCATGATTTCCATTACGTGGTAGCCAAACTGGGTTTTCACCACTTTAATCTGGCCTTTAGTTCCCTCGAAAGCAAAATCTTTAAATTCAGGAACAAAAGAAGAAGAAGGAGTTAAATCATATTCCCCACCAGTTTGTTTGCTTCCTGGATCGTCAGAATATTGATTTACCAGTGCTTTAAAGTCTGCGCCACCTTTTACAGCAACTTCGATGCTATCTGCACGTTTCTTTGCAATAGAATCCGGTGCGCCGCCCTGTGCACCGGATGCAATCAGGATGTGACGAACCTTTACGCTATCCGGCATATTCTTGCGATCAATCATTTTCGCATATACGATCAGATTATTATCGTAATAAGGTCCGAAGATCGCGCCAACAGGCAGATTCACAATAGAATCCTTCTGAGGAACTTTTGCTTCGTTTTTGGAAATATATCCATCGTAATATTTAATATCGGAATTGCGGTTAATGAAACCAGCAACATCTTTAGTAGTGTCCAGCTCAGCTTTCATCGCAACAATCTGTTGGATAGCTGCAGTAGAATCTATAGCAGAAGGAATAGCATCAAATGATACATATTCTACTTTGCGGGATTCTTCTACTTTAAACAGCTGCTTGTGATCCTGAATAAAACGATTCAGGTCACCGTCTGTTACTTTAATAGTAGAGTCAGAAATAGTGGCATAGGGAACGCTTACATAAGATACAGTCGCAGATTGACTGTTATCTTCCTGTTGTTGTTTTGCCATCCATTTAGGATAGTATACACCTTGTTTAACGAGGGTCATATACTTCTGTTGTTCCTGGTATTT
>NZ_DATCVJ010000246.1:0-5038 GCF_036566945.1 Chitinophaga sp.
CATTTATAACCCAATACAAGCACAACAAATACCAGCCCAGGATATCACCCTATCAGCATATAAATACCCCTTCCCGGTGCATTTCCTGCCATTGCATATACAAGGTCAACCCCTACAGATGGCCTATATGGATGTACAATCCTCCAAACCCAATGGTAAGACGATTGTGTTGCTGCACGGCAAAAACTTTTGCGGCGCCTATTGGGACAGTACCGCTGCTGATCTTAGTAATAATGGCTACCGCGTGATCATACCGGATCAGATCGGTTTCGGCAAATCGTCCAAGCCCGCACATTTCCAATATTCCTTTCAGCAACTGGCCCAAAATACCAAAGCATTACTCGACACCCTCCATATCAGCAAAACGTCCATACTCGGGCATTCCATGGGAGGTATGCTAGCCACCCGCTTTGCATTGATGTACCCGGAGGTAACCGAAAAGCTGATCCTGGAAAACCCTATTGGCCTGGAAGACTGGAAAGTAAAAGTGCCATATCAGTCTGTAGACAAGTGGTACAAAGCAGAGCTGCAACAGAACTACGACAAAATCAAACAATACATGATGGACAGCTACTATGCTGGCAAGTGGTCGCCCGCCTATGATAAATGGGCGCAACTACAGGCCAGCTGGATCAGCAATCCGGATTACTCTGTCGTGGCCTGGAATTCAGCGCTCACCTACGATATGATTTTTACACAACCCGTGTTATATGAATTTGAAAATATACAAGCCCCTACCCTGTTGATCATCGGGCAGCGGGACCGCACCGCCCTCGGCAAAGCCAACGCGCCGGAAGAAGTACGTAAAACCCTCGGAAACTATCCTGAATTGGGGAATAATGCAGCCAAAAAAATCCCACATGCAACACTGGTACCCATTCCAGGTGTAGGACATCTTCCCCACATTGAAGCGTATGCGCAATTTATTGCTCCCCTGCTGAAGTTCCTGCAGGAATAAACTACTGCCCTTCCAGCAATTTCACCACATATTCCAGGGCACTCTGATTAGCGGGATTGTCCAGGGCATGGGCGATATCCAGCTTTTCACGGGAAGTCAGGTGCCAGGATAAAGCGGCTGCTTTATCCTGCTTCTGTGGCACGTACTGGAAAATAACCCGGTGAAATTTGTCGGGGAAATATCCTTCCATATAATTCAACAAATCATCCTGGTCAAAATCCTGCATGGCGCTCCAGTGCTGCTGCATAGTAAACAGTGGTTCAAACAGCAGGTCGCTGAGATCCTTTGTTTTTTTGATAGGGGAAATATCATTCTTACGCGTATCTCTGATCTGGATATATACCACACCGCTGGTATTTTCATTGATCCACTTATTAAAAGTATAGAGATAGCGCAGTGTTGTTTGTTGACCGAAGTTATCGCGGATGCCCGCATCCATTACATCTACAATAGGATTGCTGGGTAAAAACGCATTGGGCAATACGTACGGAAAAGTAGCACACATCCGGATAGCGCTGGTTACCCGCAAATCCATGGCATCCTGTGCGGCAAAATACTGTGCGAAATCCACCCCATCTATATCTCTTACCTGCCGCGTTGGATACAGGTATTGCGGACTACACAAATAACTGATCGGCTGCGGCGAAATCATTAAGCGGCGTCCATCTGCATTGATGGTTGCATTCCATATCAGCATCGGGATTTCGGCATTGGCTTCCGGTAAACGGTATTCCTTCAGCGTTTTATCCAATACGCTGTCTGTGTGTTCATTCAACTGCATTTCAAAAGCATAACCTCTGTCCTTCGCATAAAGGTTTTTGCCAATGTTGAAACTCCTCCAGGGAGTAATAAAATCATTTACAGCCATCGCCGTAAAAACAGAATTAAGAAGGTCTCGTGATACCTTCTCTGCGTACACGGGACTCGTGAGCCGGATGGGTTTCCCCTGCTGCTGCTCGTAATACAGTTCCCGAAAATAGCTGGCTCCCAGCATACCGCCGGAGGCCCCCGTCATCAGTACGGTATGTTCCATGAGGCGACCATGCAACAGACTGTCCAACCGCTGCATCACATTCACACTCCAGGCAGCGGAACGACTACCACCACCGCTGAAATTCATCACAATAAGTGGTGGCTTTTTATTCGCAGGAAATTTCTTTCTCCACTTATCTAAAATTTCAATGGTTTGTTTTTTATCTGCCTCATATTTTTCCCTCGTAAAAAACTGTTGCAATGCGCCCACACTGTATTCCGGCCGCTCCTTCTTCTGCCGGTAATTAAGGCCATAAGCTTTGTTGCGGTTGTCTACCCAGTTATGTTCTACCATCCAGTTCAATCCAAACAACATCACCAGCAAAATGGGAATAGACCAGGTTTGTAGCATATAAGAATAAGCGCCCGCCACACCAATGAGGAACGCAAAGAAAATAAGTACACTCCCCCCTGCCGGAATCCTGAATACATCATAGTCCATCATATAGGCGAGGATCACCAGGAAAATCAGGGAACACCCTACGGTGATCATGGCGGCAAAATGGTGTTGTTTGAGGATGCTGTCGAGATAGTGTTTATTGTAGTGGTCTACATTTCTCGCCCTGCGTATGCGCCAGGGGGTGGAAAAGTAGTTGTGCACTGGCAGTGCATTTTCGTCGGGCTCCTGTGTGGGCTTCAGAATCGTGCGCAAAAAGTTGCGGGGGTTGCCGAAGCGCTTCTCCAGGCGGCGGCCGATATTTTTATCTGCGTTAAAGAAATAAAAGAAGCAGAAAAAGAAAATAAACAATACCCCACAGATAAAACCCTCTCCCAGCAACAGAATGTCGGGGATAGAACTCAGTTCTTCATAGCGTTGGTATTCCCACCCACGGTAAAGCATGCTGAGAATAAATACCATAGGGATGATGGCATTATTCAGGCAATACCGGAAAAAAGGCTGGGAAGTAGTGGCCAGAAATTTAAACCGGCCGGTGTGCAAAATGAAAGTGGTAATTTGCCAGCTCATGATAAACATGCCCGTGGCCAATCCTAATATAGTAGTGCTATAAAAATTAACCTTGCCGAGATACTCCGGTGCCAGGTACAATGCATCTCCTCCAAACACCTTGGCAAAGCCGCCGTTGATGGTGCTAAACAGTATCACCCAAAAAATAAGTAACACCTGGTACTTCCTGAAATGCAGGAGCAGTAACTGTATAGGGAAAGAATAGTAAGTTTTTATCAGTAATAACTTCACCTTCATCAGACGATTATTACAAATAAACCTACGGAAAATTTACGGATTTATCGAAGACGGACTATATTTTAAAGCTTTATTCGGTTGTTCCCCTGCTAAGAAAAAGTGTCCATATCAGGGAGAGCAACAATAACATACCTACGCCCTGATGAAGGATGCCGTAGCTAATAGGTATTTTAACCTGGCTATTTAACAAGGTAAGTACACCTAGCAACACCTGTAGCAACACCAGTAGCAACGGCAGGTAACGGATCGCATGCAGCTGGCTGTTAGTGGGCGTTTGAGCAGATTTCCACCACCAAACAGCAATCAGGAGCGTGATCAGGTAAGCCAAACCACGATGTATAAATTGAATGGTGATAGGATTATGCGCAATATCTGTAGCAAAGCCTCCCTGCGAAAACATGCCGTCAGGCACCCAGGCGCCATTGATATCCGGCCAGGTACTGGCTACCAGTGCGGTATGCAGTCCTGCCATGAAAGCACCATACACTAATTGTACTACCAATAATACCAATAACCAGATATTCAGTTTTTTTAATCCCGGCACCTCTAATATTTCCACCGGACGTACGCTTAGTTTCAGGGCAAACCAGAACACGTAGGCCAGCAACACCAATGCGGAAATAAAGTGAATGGCCAAACGGATGTGGTTTACATATAAGTTTTCTTCGTTCAGGCCGCTCATCACCATCACCCATCCTATCAATCCCTGCAAACCGCCGAGTACGAATAATATGATCATAGGATTGATCATACTTTTATTGATCTTCTTCTTAATAATAAAATAAATGAAAGGCACAATAAACACCAATCCCATTAACCGGGCCCAGTCGCGATGCAGCCATTCCCAAAAGAAGATGAACTTAAAATCAGATAAGGTGAAGTGATTATTTACATATTGAAACTGTGCTATTTTTTTGTAGCCCTCAAAAGCACGCTCCCAGGCGGCTTCATTCATTGGTGGAAATGCGCCCAGTAGCGGCTGCCATTCGGTGATGGATAAACCAGACCCGGTTAAACGGGTAATGCCACCCAGCAATACCTGCACGATCAACATGCCCACGCCAATATATAACCAGATGGCTATCGGGCGATTATTTCTTATTGTAACTGCTTCCATAAACGCTGCAAAAATAGGGAATGAATGGCGAACAAGGTGGCTAAATACTCACATTATTTTAACAAAGGCGTAATGTTCTGTTAATCCGCAGATCGGAGCTTTGCATTGAAAATATAAGGCACCATTGTATTAGCTAATACCGCCCTCATTTAAAAAAGATGAACACATTAAAAAAATAATGTCATGAAACATTTACGTTTTGTTTTTTTAGCACCCAAAGCAGCATTGTTATTATTTGTTACTATCCTGTTTCCTATTTTGCACGCAGCAGCACAGTCTAAAACATTTGCTTATAATGTAGCCAGACATGCCGCGAACGAAAAACCAGGAACCGTTGCACCCGTTGAATCTTTCAATGTTCACATTACACAACTGCAAAAAGATCAACTCTTATTTCAACTTTCTGTGGACAATCCCGGCAACGAAAAGCTAACGCTTTACATAAAAGACAATTTCAATAACACCCTGCACCGCGAAATACTGCCAGCAACACTACGCTTTGAAGCACGCTACAACCTCGCCTCACTGGAAGATGGCGATTACGTGTTTGAAATCAGAAGCGGAAAAAATAAACTGGCAGAAAAAGCGATTGCTATAAAAACACAGACACTCATTAACAGAAATGTTTCTGTAACTGAGTAAGTTCGGCTACTACGGAAAGCAGAAGGCATAAAGCAAAAAGCTATTAAAGCGAATGATTGAAGCGTATAGATAATCGCTCTGGTCA
>NZ_DATCVJ010000247.1:0-12013 GCF_036566945.1 Chitinophaga sp.
TCATTGATACGCCCATCTTCCAGGAACCTGCATTTGACGGTATCCATACTTATTATCATCCCCATTGGGCTAGCCTATGGTTTATACCCGCAAAAGATCCTGCCTTTGCTGTTTAATTTTAATGTGGACGCGATCAATCTGGTACATATTTTCAGGGCCATGATGGGTTTATATCTCAGCATGTCTGTGATTTGGATGATGGGCATTATTAAATCCAAATGCTGGATCACCGCAACGATTACCAATATTACTTTTATGGGAGGGTTGGCGCTCGGCAGGCTAGTAAGCCTCGCTATAGACGGAGTTCCCGGCATTTATTTTTTAATTGGATTGATAGTAGAGTCTTCTCTGGCTATATGGGGGTTGAGAAATTTAAAGAAGTATGGAACTGGTTAGTAACGTTACAGGTACAGGTGCGGATGATTGATTGATCCGGGAAAGTATAAGAAGTAAATACCGGCGTGTTTTAATAACAAACAACGAAACCGAAAACGACTAAAAACAGAAAAGCCTCAAACGTTTTACTCGTAAACGTTTGAGGCTTTTTCTATGTGGAGATGGCGGGAATCGAACCCGCGTCCAAACATATTCGCCGAAAGCTTTCTACATGCTTATTTACGCATTGTTTTGTCGGGACCTGGCAGGGGCGTAACGAACCAACCGTGTCCTTATCCGTTGTAGCTTCAGTATTCACTCACAGAAACCATGAATACCTATCCCTATGGGTTGATGATTCGGCGGCGGAAGTCACATAAGGCGACAACTTCAAGCGGCTATAATGGGTGTCTAATCTATGATTAGGCAGCCATGGCGTAATTAGATTCGCCAATTAGAGTTTGAATATTCAGATTATCGTGCTAATTATCCAACGCACGGCATGCTTACACTTTCAAAGATCTATGCTGTCAAAACCAGGCATCCCCGGTATAATAGCTTACAAAGATACATTTTTTCTCTCAGGCGTCAAATAAAAAAGTTGCAGAAGAAAAAATATCCTCCTGCAACTTTCTTTATTACAATAACTTATCTGCGGCTATTAAGAAAACCACTTGCTGATACTTCTCCAGATATCCAGTCCGTTGGCAAACAGCAACAAACTAAACAGGAGTACCATACCTACTATCTGTGCATACTCCAGGAATTTCTCGCTGGGTTTACGGCCGGTAATGATCTCGTATAACAGGAAGAGCACATGACCACCATCCAGTGCCGGAATAGGCAGGATATTCATAAATGCCAGGATAATAGACAGGAAAGCGGTCAGCTGCCAGAAAGAAACCCAGTCCCATGCTTCGGGGAACAGGTTGGCGATGCTGCCAAATCCACCCAGTGATTCCGATACTTTTACTTCTTTGGAAACAAAAATCAAACGGAATTGTCTGATATAGTCCACCAGCTTATCAACACCTTTTTGATAACCCGCCGGGAATGATTCCAGGAAAGTAAAATGACGGGTGTTGTAATTGAATGGAATTTTAGGATACACACCAAACTCGCCTTTCTCTGATAAAGTAGCAGACATGTTCAGGGTATCTTTACCACGAAGTACAGTTATAAAAACATCTTCTTTTTTATGTTTCCGGATTTCCTTGGCAAAATCGCTATAAAAAGGAACCGGCATACCATTGATGGCTATCAGCTGATCCCCTTTCTGCACCTTTACTTTAGCAGCAGCACTTCCTTCAAGCACGCTATCCGCCACAAACGGGAAACGTGGCATCGCAAAAGGGGCCTTCTGCTTCAGTAACGCTCTGATAAAGCCATCCGGAACAGGAATACTTACTTCCTGACCATCCCTCGTTACCTGTATGCTTTTTGCTTCATGCAATATCACATCTCCGGGTATAGACTCAAAAGACTTTACCGGGCGATGGTCAATGGCAATGATGTTATCTCCATCTTTTATACCAATACTATGTGCGAGAGAATCTGCCTGTATACCGTATTTCACTTCGCTCACCGGCAGGTAAGTTTCGCCATAATGCCATAACAGCATCGCATATATGAAAAATGCCAGGAGGATGTTGACAGTAACACCACCAATCATAATGATCAAACGCTGCCAGGCTGGTTTTGCCCGGAACTCCCATGGCTGTGGAGGTTTGGCCAGCTGCTCTTTGTCCATGCTCTCATCGATCATCCCGGATATCTTTACATATCCTCCCAATGGTAACCAGCCAATACCATATTCTGTTTCGCCCTTCTTGATCTTAAAGAGAGAAAACCAGGGATCAAAGAACAAATAAAATTTTTCCACCCTGGTTTTGAACAGCTTGGCCGGGATAAAATGGCCTAACTCATGCAATACTACCAAAATAGAAAGTGACAGTAATAACTGCCCTGCTTTCACTAATATTACCTCTGTAGTCATTTAATTTTTTTCTGCTTTAATCTGCCTAATATATCAGTTTTAATACATATTCCGGCAAAACTCTTTGTTAATTTTTATTGGCAATTTTATATGACGATAGAATTGATAAGGGATGCAGCGTGTTCACGTGCGGCATTATCGCATTCATAATAATCATGCAAGGTCGGGGTTTCAATAAACGGTATTTTAGCCAGTGTTTCCTCAATTACTTCTGTCATTTGCAGGAAACCAATCCTGTTTTTCAGGAAGGCATTCACTACTTCTTCATTGGCGGCATTCATTACGCAGGCGGCATTCCCGCCCTTGTGCATGGCTTCAATGGCAATCGCCAGGTTACGGAATGTTTTGGTATCCGGCTGCTCAAAAGTGAGCGTGGGATAGTTCCTGAAAGAGAAACGCGGGAAGTCATTCGCCAAACGGTCAGGGTAGCCCAATGCGTACTGAATAGGCAGTTTCATATCCGGCAACCCCATTTGTGCTTTCAGGGACCCGTCTATAAACTGTACCATGGAATGAATGATAGATTGTGCATGTATCACCACTTCAATATTCTCCGGTGCCAGTCCAAACAGCCAGCGCGCCTCAATCATTTCCAGCCCCTTGTTCATCAGGGTGGCGGAATCGATCGTTATTTTGGCGCCCATGCTCCAGTTAGGATGCTGCAGGGCATGATCTTTCTTCACATTAATCAGGAAATTGGGCTTTTTACCCAGGAAAGGTCCGCCGGAAGCAGTGAGAATCACTTTCTCTACTTTGCTGAAAGGCTCTCCCAGCAAACATTGGAAAATAGCGGAATGCTCGGAATCTACCGGTATAATAGGTACATTTTTCCTGCGGGCGGTAGCCATCACGATATCTCCGGCTACTACCAGGGTTTCCTTGTTGGCCAATGCCACAGGGGTCCCCTGCTCAATAGCAGATAAAGTAGGCGCCAGTCCTGCAAATCCCATAATAGCCGCCAACATCATGTCAATAGAGCTCCACGCTGCTACTTCCACCATGGCTTTGGGGCCGGCAAATACTTTAATGCCTTTATCAAATAATATGTCTTTTACCTGTTTGTACTTTGCCTCGCTGCCTATTACTACCGCATTAGGCTTGAATTTCAGCGCCTGCTCAATCAACAGATCTGCATTCTGTTGTGCAGTCAGTACTTCTACACTAAATCTGTCGGGATGCGCAGCGATCACCTCCAGTGCCTGTATGCCAATAGATCCGGTTGATCCGAAGATGGCAATCTTTCGTTTATTCATTACGGTGATTTACTTTTTTTACAGTTAACAAAAAATGAAGAACCAGCTGCCGGTAATTACCTGACAGCTGTTATTGCTTTGAATCGCCGGTTACTTTTGTAAATAGGCTGCCAGTTCGTCTGCCAGTTTTCTGTCATTACTCAATCGAGGCACTTTATTCTGGCCTCCCAGTTTTCCAATCGCTTTCATATAATCGATAAAGCCCTGTTTCCGGACAGTCCTTATCTTCAGGGGTTGCAATATATTACCTGTCAGCAGATCATCGTAATAAATATTCTTCTGACGCATGTTTTCATCTACTTTCTGCGCAAATGCTGCCAGGTTATGTGGCATATTTTCAAACTCTACAAACCACTCGTGATAAGGCAATTCACCATTGGTTTGCACCATGGGCGCTACCGTAAACTCTGTAATATGCACATTTTCTTCTGCTGCCGCCTTCATCAGGCTATGCTCTACTTCCTCTCCGATCACGTGTTCTCCAAAAGCAGAAATAAAATGCTTAATACGACCAGTCACCAGCAAACGGTAAGGGTTCGTGGAAATAAACTTCACCGTATCACCCAGGTTGTACCCCCATAATCCGGCGTTGTTATTAATCACCATGGCGTAATTTACACCGGTTTGTACATCTTTGAGCGACAACCGCGTAGGATTTTCATTGAAAATCTCATTGGCAGGAATAAATTCAAAGAAGATCCCGGAATTGGTGTTCAACAACAATCCGTCGTGCTCCTGAGAATCCTGGAAGGCAAAAAAGCCTTCTGATGCCGGAAATGTTTCCACAGTATGTATCGGTGCCCCAATGGAAGCCAGCAGTTTCGCCCGGTAAGGCTCAAAGTTCACGCCTCCATATACCATCACATCAAAATTTTTGAATATCTCTTTGATCCGCTTGCCATTGCTACGCTCCATCAAACGGTCAAAATACATCTGTACCCATGGTGGTATGCCACTAATCAGCGTCATATCCTGGTTGATCGTCTCTTCTACAATCTTGTCCAGCTTGGTTTCCCAGTCGTCAATACAATTGGTTTCGTAAGATGGCAGCTGGTTGGTACGCAGGTACCTCGGAATATGATGGTTCACAATACCGCTCAAACGGCCCGTAGGAATACCACCTACCCTTTCCAGTTCCGGAGAACCGGATAAAAAAATCATTTTTCCATCTGCAAACGCCGTATTACCTGTTTCACCCATATAGTTCAACAAGGCATTACGCGCCGTATCCATATGATTGTTAACAGATTCTTTGGAGATAGGAATATATTTCACGCCACTGGTGGTACCGGAGGTTTTGGCCAGGTAGATCGGCTGTCCTTTCCACAGCACATTCTGCTTTCCCTCCTTAATTCTTTCTATATATGGCTTAAACTGCTCGTAGTCGCGTAATGGCACAGCCTGTTTAAACTCCTCATGGGTTTGTATGGCGTTAAACTTATGATCTGTTCCAAACTCTGTCTTTTTGCCTGTCTTTATCAGCTCCTGCAGGATTGCATCCTGATCTTCTACCGCCCTTAACATTTCCTTCTTTATCTTATTATGTACGATAGAAGCAAATGGTTTGGCCAGCAGTGATTTAAACTTCATGCCTGTTATTTTATTATGATTGAGAGACTAAAGGGAAAAAAATTACGAATTACGAATTACGAATTACGTGATATGAGCAAATCCGCCACTGTCACGTAATTCGTAATTCGTAATTCGTAATTTTTACTCCCATCCTATCTGTTTTTATTTGTGTAAACGACAAAAGTATACAAATTTGCGTTGGTTTGTACAGCAAGATAGCTGTTTTTAAATGATCCGGAAATAGCATAAACAGGTGGGTATAAGGGTCCGGCGTCCCAAAGTATAATTTGTTAAAATAATTTAAAATTCAAGAAAGTATGTATCTTTGAAAAGATTAAGCTTTTGTCGGTCCTTCACATGGGTTTATACATTGTGATTTAAAAAAGACCGAAAAACTTTGTCTATTAAAAAACAAAAGGTTACTTTTGCGGAAATTATATTTTGGATAATTATGTTTGCAGTTGTAAAAATCGCAGGTCAGCAATTTAAAGTACAAAAAGACCAGGAAATTTTTGTACAGCAGTTACAAGGAAATATTGGAGACAAGGTGGAGTTTTCCGATGTACTGTTAACAGATAATGCTGGGACGCTGTCCGTAGGCACTGATGTAAAATCAGTAGTAAAAGCAGAGATTCTGGCTCATGTTCAGGGTGACAAAGTCATCGCTTTCAAGATGAAGAGAAGAAAAGGCTTCAGAAAGAAAGTTGGTCACAGAACCCACTTTACAAGAATCAAAATCAATGAAATAGCTTAATTAAGTTTAAGCTAAATTTTTTATTAGACAAGTTTAAAGTAATTATACAATGGCACATAAAAAAGGTGAAGGTAGCGTAAAAAACGGCCGTGACTCCCACAGCAAAAGGCTGGGAGTAAAAATCTTTGGTGGTCAGCCAGCTATCTCCGGTAACATCATCGTTCGCCAGAGAGGTACTGTTTACCATCCCGGTCAAAATGTAGGTCTTGGTAAAGATTTTACCATTTTCGCAGTTAGTGACGGAGTAGTTGAATTCAGAAAAGGTCGCGAAAACAAAACTTACGTTTCTGTTAAAGCATTTGATACCACTGCTCAGGCGGAAGCCTAATCAGTGTTAGCCATAAAGTTTTTTTTAATACCCAATTTTTTTACTAACCCAAATTCAAAAAACAATGGCAACAATTAAAAAAGCGGCTGCTAAAAAAGCTGCGCCTAAAAAGAAAGCTGCTCCTAAAAAAGCCGCTGCTAAGAAAGCTGCTCCTAAAAAAGCTGCTGCAAAGAAAGCTGCTCCTAAAAAGAAAGCTGCTGCTAAGAAAGCTGCTCCTAAAAAAGCCGCTGCTAAGAAAGCTGCTCCTAAAAAGAAAGTAGCTGCTAAGAAAGCTGCTCCTAAAAAAGCTGCTGCTAAGAAAGCTGCTCCTAAGAAGAAAGCTGCTGCTAAGAAAGCTGCTCCTAAAAAAGCTGCTGCTAAGAAAGCTGCTCCAGCTAAGAAGAAAGCCGTTGCTAAGAAAGCTGCTCCAGCTAAAAAACCAGTTGCTAAGAAGAAAGCTGCCCCTAAAAAGGCTCCAGCTGCTGCTCCAGCAACTCCTGCAACTCCGGCTAACTAAGATCGGAATTACAAAATGTAGTTATAAGGATCCTGGCATTTTTGCCAGGATCTTTTTTTTGTCTTACTCCCGATTATACTGATTTTCGCGAGTTTTTGTCTTGGGACAGGATTATACTGATTATACTGATTTCCTGGATTTTGTTTTTACAGGATTAAAAAGATGAAAGAAGATGAGAACGGATTTATTTGCATTCATCTTCCCAGATCTTTTTAAAATCAAAAAATCACAAGAACAAAAATCCTGAAAATCATCAAAATCAGTATAATCGGGAGTAAGACAAAAATTCGAACGATCTCCGTATTTTTACCGCATGGATAATTATTCAATCGCAGATAACTTCTCCCTGCTCTCCAAACTCATGGACATTCACGGAGAAAATAGTTTCAAAGCCAAATCCTTCGCCTCCGCGGCGTTTACAATAGAGAAACTGCCCTCGCAGTTGAAAGAAACACCGAAAGACGAGATATTCCGTATCAAAGGCATCGGCGAATCTACCGGGAAAAGCATACTCGAAATGCTCGAAACCCAGGAATTTTCCCTGCTCAACCACTACCTGGAAATCACACCCGCCGGCATACTGGAAATCATGAAAATAAAAGGACTGGGACCCAAAAAAATCGCTACCATCTGGAAAGAACTGGAAGTCGAATCTATGGGAGAACTTCTCTACGCCTGCAACGAAAACCGCCTGATGCTCCTCAAAGGCTTCGGGGCAAAAACCCAGGAAAGCGTACGGCAAAACATAGAATTCTATCTCTCTAACCGTCACCGCTTCCTCTATGCAGAAGTAGCCAACATAGGCCAGCAGCTGGAAAAACAACTCCAACAACTCATGGCGCCGGCAGCCGTTTCCCTTACAGGAGCCTTCCGCCGCAATAGCATTATCATAGATGAAATAGAAGTCCTCATCGCCGCTCCTGTCGAAATAGTTGCCACCCAACTGGCCACCCTTCCCGGCTTTGAACTCACCGATACCAACGCAGATAACCTCGTATGGAAACTCGATGAGAAACTTAACATCATCACCCATTGCTGCGAAGCCATAAACTTCTACCCCAAGTTATTCACCACTACCGGCTCCCCTGCGTTCATCGATCAATTCAATGCAGCCGGTGGAGCAGCACACCTCCACAACGCCCCCTCTGAGGAAGCTATTTTTAGCGCCGCAGGAATGGCTTTTATTCCGCCGTTCCTACGGGAAGGCATAAACGAATTAACACAGGCACGGCAACAACAACTGCCCAACGTGATCGTACCGGGCGATGTTAAAGGAATCATTCACTCCCATAGCAACTGGAGCGATGGCGAATCTTCCCTCGAAGAAATGGCCGTTGCGGCCAAAGCACAGGGATTCGAATACC
Organism: Chitinophaga sp.; assembly: GCF_036566945.1. Taxonomy (GTDB): domain Bacteria; phylum Bacteroidota; class Bacteroidia; order Chitinophagales; family Chitinophagaceae; genus Chitinophaga. The sequence goes on from NZ_DATCVJ010000247.1 coordinate 8,139, forward strand.
TCGTTATCAGCGATCACTCCCGCTCCGCTTTCTATGCCAATGGACTGCATATTGAAAGAGTGCTGGAACAACACGCCGAGATAGATGCGCTCAATAAAAACCTGGCGCCTTTTCGGATTTTTAAGAGCATAGAATCCGATATCCTCAATGATGGTACCCTCGATTACCCCGATGAAATACTGGCCAAATTTGACATGGTAATTGCCTCTGTACACTCCAATCTTAAAATGACAGAAGACAAGGCGATGGCACGCCTGCTAAAGGCCATCGAAAATCCATATACTACCATTCTGGGTCATATGACCGGTCGCCTGCTGCTGAGCCGCAACGGTTACCCGGTAGATCATAAAGCCATCATCGATGCATGTGCGGCCAACCAGGTAGTGATAGAACTCAATGCACACCCGCGTCGCCTCGACATCGACTGGACCTGGCTGCCCTATGCCATAGAAAAAAATGTGCTCATCTCCATCGATCCCGATGCCCACAGCATCCACGGATTCAATGATATCAACTATGGCACGCTGGCTGCTCAAAAAGGAGGCATCACAAAAGCAAACAATCTGAGTAGTTACACTGTTGACATGCTGAATAATTATCTGCAACAACGTAAGCAACAAAAAAATCTCCTCCCATGATGCTACTGGGATTAGCGGTGGCCCCGGGTTTTGCCATATGTCTGTTTATTTATTTAATGGACAAATACGACCCCGAACCTACAGGCCTGTTGATAAAAAGCTTTTTGCTGGGTATGGGCTGCGTAGTACTCCCGTTACTCGTACAAGGACTGGCAGTATCATTAGGACTGCGGGAAAACAATGGCACCCTGCTGGGCACCGCCGCCTTCGCCTATGGCGTAGTAGGCGTTTCAGAAGAACTTGCAAAGTTCCTCGTATTGCTGCTGTTCGCCTACCCCAAAAAAGCTTTTAATGAACCAATGGATGGTATCGTATACGCCGTGATGATAGGGATGGGCTTTGCCACCCTGGAAAACATTGCGTATGTAGGCCGGTACGGAATAGGCACCGGGGTAGCCCGCATGTTTCTCTCTGTACCTGCGCACGCTACCTTCGCTATACTCATGGGCTATTACGCCGGGATGGCGAAATTTATTCCGCACAAAAGCGGCGCCCTTCTCTTACAGGGCCTGCTGATCGCGGTATTCTTTCACGGTACTTTCGACTTCTTCCTGTTCCTCGGTAATAATATTTTCCTGATGGGCGCTTCTGTTATTACCCTCTTTTTCGCAGTACGCCTATCTATCAAGGCTATACGAAAAGACGCCGCCCTCTCGAAAAAGCTGCATGAACAGCACTTTTTCGAGGAAGGGGAAAGCTGATGTTGAGGAAGCTGAAAGCAAAAAGCAAAAAGCTATGGAAGCGGATGAATGAAGCGAATGATACAATGGAGATGTTATTTCACTATAGTTACTCGCTGCTATTATCCGCTTCCATAGCTTTTTGCTTTCTGCTTTCAGCTTTTAGCTTTTTGCTACCTTTGTATAAAAATACAGCCAATGCGCTTTATCTATATATACGATCCGCTATGCGGCTGGTGCTACGGCTTTACTCCCGTCATCCAGCAATTGCAGGAACGCGATAACGGCCATATGGAATTCAATATCCTCTCCGGAGGAATGATTACCGGCGACAACCGCCAGCCGTTTTCTTCCATGGCTACCTACATCCAAAGAGAACATACCAATGTAGAAGCCATGACCGGCGTAAAATTTGGCCAGGCATTCCTGGAAAAATTACTTCCCTCTGAAGAAATCATGGACTCAGAAAAACCCAGCATTGCCCTCACCGTATTTAAACAATACCAACCGGAAAATGCTATCACCTTTGCCCATGATATGCAGGTAGCACTTAATTATAACGGACAAAGCCTGAATAACGATAGCACCTATCGCACACTCATCAAAAAATTCAGTTTACCGGAAGATGAATTCATCAGCCGTCTCCATGACGAACATTACCGCTACGAAACCAACCAGGAATTTCAGCTGATTCAGAACTGGGGCATCACCGGATACCCCGCAGCGATACTGGATACCGGTAAACAACTCTATCTCTGCGCCAGAGGATTTACCACACTGGACAAACTGGAAGAAACGATTGAAAATATACTCCGGGAAAATAATAGCTTATAATAACATGTACCAAATCAAAGCAGCAACCGTAAATGATATCCAGGTAATACAAGACCTGACAGAAAAAATATGGCGCCCTACTTACGAGCCCATATTAACACCGGCACAAATTGAATATATGCTGGAGATGATGTACAGCACGGCATCACTCAACAAACAAATCACCGAACTCCAACATCAGTTTCTCATCTTAACAGATGAAGAAAAACCAATTGGATTCGCGGCATATAGTACGACTGACACGCCAAATGTGTATAAACTCCAAAAAATTTATCTGGACTTAAATTACCAGGGAAAAGGAGTAGGAAAATTATTACTGCAGGAAGTGGCCGGTCAGGTAAAAGCACGAGGCGCCCACACCCTCGAACTGGATGTAAACAGATTCAATAAAGCCAAACTTTTTTACGAGAAACAAGGCTTCAGCGTTTATAAAGAGAAAAACACTGATATCGGCCATGGATACCTGATGGAGGATTTTGTAATGCGCAAATCATTATAAAAAAAAGCCCGGTAAGGACATACCAGGCTATTCCCATGTTAACCATTAAAAGACACAACTCTTTAAAAACAATTGTTCCGAAACTTAATTTCAAAATCCATTGTTTATACCCTTATGTACGACAGGGGTAAACAAACGGTTTTTTTCAAACAAAAAAAAGCAGCATCTTTTATATTCTAATATAAAAGATGCTGCTTTTAAGTTTATTAATATTTATAAAGATGTCAAAAACTAAATGAGGTGATGGCGTTCATCGGTAGATAGCTTCATCTATTGATCCCTGCTATCTGCCGCTTCTCCATCATGCCAGAGGATTGCTTCGGGAAGACTCCTCTCCCTCCCATCATACAGGTAGTAAGGAATCCCATTCGTTTTTTCAAATAAACCAATCCCTCACAAAGCAAGCGTTTTCCATCAAAAAAAATTCCCGCATAGTAAAAAACTATGCGGGAAGTAGGTGTGCCTGAAGCGCGTATATCGGTTATTGATCCAAGCCGTTATTATTTAGCTGTCAGCACAGTGCCTTCATCGTTATCATCGTCATGGATGATCGCTATGGCTTTGTTCAATTTCAGCTCAGGGGAAATTTTCAGCGTCCCTGCATTCGCTGCTGCAGTAGCATCACGCAGCTTAACAGCTACGAGTGCATCTGGTTCTTTAACGCGGTCGTTTACCAACGCTACCTGGATATCGGTTTCGCTGAAAGCACAATCGCCGGTAATTTTCACCATGTCACCATTCATGATCACATAATCTTTACCATATACGGCGGTACTCGCAGAATCCACACCAAAGAATACGTTGATATCACTGCCGGTACAATTGGTTTGTACAGATTGATCAGCTGCCTTTACGAGGATACATTTAAACATACTTACCGGTGCAGTGGCAGATTCGTTTGCATCTGTCAGTTTTACCAGCGTAATATAGGCCGCCTGATCCTGTATGTACTGAGAGGCAGAAATAGAAGTAACGTCGCCGTTATAGCCTACTACTGCTTCGTTTTCTGCTTTAATTTCACTTAATACCAATACCACTGTTTCCGCCAGTTCAAAACGGTTATCGTCTTTTACTTTTACATTCAGACTGGCAGTAGTAGCACCACTGTCGATTACGAAAGGCGCTTTAATGCTGCTTACGAAGTCTGCACCCGGTAAAGCGGTACCGTTACCAAATTTATAGGTTAAACGAACCGGCTTAGAAGTAGCATTAATCAGCGGTGTA
>NZ_DATCVJ010000248.1:0-4447 GCF_036566945.1 Chitinophaga sp.
CTTTATATACGTCAATCAGACCTGCCTGTATAAACGTTTTGATAAGACTGGCGCCACCGTAGAGCCAAATATCTTTACCTCCCTGCTGTTTAATTTCAGCCACCTTGTTGGATATATCAGCGCTGATGAATGTAGCCTTATCGTCCTGTCTGTTCTGACTCGAAAAAACAAATTTACTTTTGGCATGTATGGTTTGCCACATCTCTTCCTCAGCCGGGCTGGCCGTAGTTTCCGGCTGAAAATTTCCCCAGGCATCGTAGCTTACCCTTCCGTAAAAGATGGTGTCTACGCTGGATAGAAAACTACCAAAATCCATGTCATCGTCCATAATACACCAATCAATTTCTCCATTAGGTCCTTCAATAAATCCGTCTAAAGTGACGGCTAAATTTAAAATGATTTTCTTCATTCCGCATCGTTGTTGTTCGACTAAAGTCGGGTTAAAATTATCTGTATACCCTTGCCCACTGCCGTCTCTGTTCCGTATCTGTTTATATCTTTATTCCGGGTAATCCGGACGCCTGCCTATTATCAATTCTTCAAAAGTATTCAATAATGAAAAAAATACAGACACTTTTTTTAGTAGCCTCCCTGTGTTTTGCCATGAGCAGTGCTAACGCCGCTGCCGGCAGCAACTCATTATGGTATATGAGTAAAAGTTTCTCCAATTATACTGCCGCCGCGCGTCTTTCACCTATATCTGTGAGTGTAAATGTGGTAACCTTGCTGGGCGTACCTGTTAAGATATGCTCCGCATTAGGGCAAACTTTGATCACCAGTCCTTTGGTTTACAAGTTAGAGCCTACTATCATTTCCATACCCATTCAGTGCTCCAACTATCAGCAACAGCCGGTTATATTGGACGTTGCAGCAGGCGACGTGATAGAAGCGTGGGGATATGTACTCAGTACAGGATTTAATATATACGCCCAACATACCGTTACCACAGCAGATATTAGTGCCGGCACGGTTACGGTGAACCTGCTGCTTCAGTAATGAGTTTTGTTCAGACCATTCGACTACCATTTGCATTCCTACATGAAAATAGATAACCGTTACTTAAAAACTATTCAGTGATGAAAAAAATACAGACTATTTTTTTATTAGTCGCCCTATGTTTTGCCATGGGCAGTGCTAACGCTGCTGCCGGCAGCAACTCATTATGGTATATGAGTAAAAATTTCTCCAACTATGATGCTGCCAAACGTCTCACGCCCATAGCAGTACATGTAAATGTAGTTACCCTGCTGGGATTACCGATTAGTGTATGCTCCGTATTGGGACAAACTTTGATTAGTGGCGCTTATGTTTACCAGGTTGGCGCCCCCATTTTACGTGTACAGGTGCAGTGCTACAATTATGAGCAGCAAACGCTTATATGGCAGGTGGCTCCGGGCGACGAGATACATGCATATGGCTACGTAATTGGTACCGGGTTTAACTCAGAAGTATTCAAAATTGTTACCGCAGCTGATATCAGCGCCGGCATTCTTACCTTGAACCTGTTGCTCTAGTAAAAAGCAATCATAGCCCGAACCACCCCACTACGTTCAATTACGTTTAAGTGCCGCGATGCGTACTACCAGATCTGCCAGGCGGTTGGAATATCCAAACTCATTATCATACCAGCCCACTACTTTTACCAAATCGCCTACAATAGAGGTCAATAACGCATCGAAAGTGCAGGAATAAGGACTATCAATGATATCTACAGATACGATGGGGGCTTCTGTATATTTCAACACGCCTTTCATGGAGGAGTCAGCAGCTTCTTTAAATTTGGCATTTATTTCAGCTACGCTTTGGGGTTGTTTTTTCAGGATACAGGTAAAATCGGTCAGTGAACCATTTAGTACAGGTACACGTATACCTGCCCCGCCCATTTTACCTTCTAAATGCGGAAATATAGTGGTGATGGCTTTTGCAGCGCCGGTGGAGGTAGGAATAATGGAAGCTGATGCCGCACGCGCTCTGCGCAGATCTCTATGTGGTGCATCATGCAGGTTTTGATCTCCGGTCATGGAATGCACTGTGGTAATGTAGGCGTCTACGATTCCCCAGTTATCATCCAGCACTTTTACCATAGGCGCCACATTGTTGGTGGTACAGGATGCATTGGATAATACCGGTGAGGTCAGATCCACTAAATGATCGTTCACGCCTAATACGACGGTAGGAATATCTTTATCCGGCGACGGCGCTGATACAATCACCTGTTGGGCGCCTGCCTGCAAATGCAGTTCTGCGGCGGCTTTAGAGGTGAATTTACCGGTAGATTCAATCACCAGGTCAATCCCCAGTTCGGCCCATGGCAACTTCAACGGATCACGCTCTGCCAAAACACGGATTGATTTCCCGTCGATCACGAGGGTGTCGGCGGTAGCGCTTACTTCCCCTTTATATGGCCCATGCACAGAATCGTAAGTATAAAGGTGCGCCAATGTTGGCGTATCTGCCAGGTCATTGATAGCTATTACCTCAATGCCTGTCTTTTCCAATATCATGCGTAAAAATATTCTGCCAATTCGCCCAAAACCATTAATCGCTATCCTCATGTTGATGTAGTTATAGCCGGCAAATTTATTGGATAATGGGCGAATAACAAAAGACTCATAGCACCTGGCCAGGTTTGACCTGTTGATAAAAATGAGAAAAGGATGCTCAAAATTGCTTTTGAAACACCCTTTTCTCTATTTTTTAGTACCTATCGCTATCTATTTCCACTTGTCATTCTGCACCATCAGCGGATTGGCATTTATCTCTGCCTGGGGAATCGGGAAATAATCGTGTTTTCCGGCTATAAAATATTGCCGGCCCACTTTATCACTGGCGGTCATTTCCTGTTGCAGTAAGCCCCAACGTTTCAGGTCATAAAACCGTTGTCCTTCGCGGGCAAATTCCAACAGGCGCTGGTGCCTGATTTCAGCCATCATGGCATCTTTTCCCAGCGCGGTATTCAGTGCGGCCAGTTTAGCCCGGGATCTCACATCCTGCAAAAATGGATAGGCTTCGCCGGTTTTGCTCTGCATGGCCAGTGCTTCTGCCAGCAGCAGTTCTACATCTGCATACCTGAGTGCGCGCTCGTTAATACTGGAGGCGTAGTTAGCAGCACCGCTGCTGCCTGACAGTTCGTTGTCCTGCAGATAGTTCTGGTATTTTTTGTACATGGATTTATACGAAAACTGTAGCGTAAAAGCAGAGAATGGCTTTTTATAAAACACCGCACCCGGATAATCCCAGAAGAGGGTTGCATACATGCGGGGGTCCAACTCATTGGCTACCGTTTTTTCTACCTGGAACTCGTTGAACAGTTTATCTGTCGGACTCACTTCAAACCATCCGGCTACTTCTGATGGTGCAAATTCCTGTGCGGTGGTAACACCCAGGGCCTCATTTGCATTTTCACCTGCCCAGGGGTTGGTACCGCCCACGTCACTCACCTGAATTTCAAACAGCGATTCGGCGTTGTTATCCTGTGCTGCAATGAAATTATCGCCGTAGTCGGTGGTAAGATGGTAGTTAAAAGGTGTTGTTGTCAACTGTTTGAGGGTGGTAGCCGCGTTGTTCCAGTCTTTCATATACACATAAGCTTTGCCTAAAAAACCCAGTGCGGCACCTTTGGTGGCACGGCCTCTGTCGGCTGCAGCATAAACCAGTGGCAAGTCTGCCGCTGCTTCTGTGAAGTCTTTCACTACCTGCGCCCATACATCCGCCTCTGGAGATTTGGCAACAAAGTATTCTTCTTTCTCAACAGGAACGGTGGTACGAATGGGCACATCACCGAAGTTAACGACCAGGATAAAATAATTCAGTCCCCGCAGAAATTTGGCTTCGGCGATATAAGCCTTCTTCTTGTCGTCCGACAAGCCGGCCTTGTCAATGTTCTCCATGATTTGATTGGCGCGGAAAATAGCCCTGTAGGAGGTATTAAACACGTTTGTAGCCGCCGCATTATCCGGGGTGTTGGTAAAAGTGGCTAATTGATACAGATAGCTTACGTCATTGCGGATGAAGAAATCATCTCCGCGGCCATTGGATAATTCTACGCCACGCACGCCCCAATATCCGCCATCCACGTTTTTAAAGAGTCCGTAAGTGGCGGCCAGTGCGCTTTTCACATCAGCCTCATTTTTCCAATAGGTATCTGTAGTGATTTTATTCGGGTTTGTTAGTTCAAGCGTATCGCGGGAGCAGCTGGCAAGTACCAGTGTAGCCGCGACCGTGATCAATATCTTTTTCATACGTTGAATTTTTAATTTTTACAATGACAGTTGCAGGCCTACAGAAAATACACGCGCGAGCGGATAAGCAACGTGGCCGAAGTCTACACCTCTTTCCAGAATGCTGCCGGTTCTGCCGATATCCGGGTTAAAGCCGGTGTAATTGGTAATGGTAAACAGGTTGTCGGCACTGAGATAAGCACGCAATTTGGTTACTCTCATTCTTT
>NZ_DATCVJ010000249.1:0-19393 GCF_036566945.1 Chitinophaga sp.
AGGAAAACTGCCACCAGTGCGGGAATAAATCCAATTTTCACTTCGGTGTATCCCAATAATGCCTCCGGTACAGCATAACTCAGGTCACATAAGGTTACCAGCCCACAACCGCCGGCAATAGCATGTCCTTCTACCTGGGCAATCACCATCTTATCAAGGTCGTAAATCTCCCGGAATAACTGCATCAGTTCCCGGGAATCAGTGAGATTCTCTGCGTAGGTGTTTTTTTGCAATTGCTGCAGGTACTCCAGGTCGGCGCCGGCACAAAATGCCTCTCCATTGCCTTTCAAAATCACCACTTTCACCGCTTCATCTGCTGCCGCAGTGCGGAAAGCTTCCCGTAATTCCGCTACCAGCTGCCCATTCAGCGCATTGCGCTTTTCTGGACGATTCAATGCAATAGTAGCAATACGCTCAGCTACAGTATATTGTAAGAAAGAAAAAGCCATAATGAAAGAATTACGAATTCGAATTACGAATTACGGATTGATAAGGAGATTGTTTGGAAGATAATCAAATGGTCTTCCCACAACTCCGTAATTCGTAATTCGTAATTCGTAATTTTCTTAATGGCAATCTAAGCAAAAAAAATTTAATGGGTAATCTCCTGTATTACCTGCCCTACATTGCCGCTGGGCATCTGAATATGTAATAATGCAGCCAGTGTAGGAGTAATATCTGTCATACCAATAGTGCGGTTGGTTTTGCCGGGATGAATGCCCCATCCCATCCATACCAGTGGAATATGCGCATCGTAAGGATACCATAAACCGTGTGTGGTACCGGTTTTACCGCCATCGATATACCCGGGGGTTAATACTACCTGGATATCACCACTTCTTTTGGTATTAAAACCGTTGGACAGCATGGTACGCATAGGTTCCGGTAAAGTGGTGGTCATCAGCTGCTCTATTGGGAAAGCTTTGGCGATAGCCGGTGATTTCAGTAAACGGGCTATTATAAACTGCCGGATCTCGGTTTCGTTTTTCCCTGCCTGTGCAATTCCATCATGCTCCAGCCACAGCTGATAGTTATCGGATCCTTTTATAACTCCTTTCACGCCAAATTTAGCCGCCACCTGCTCATTCAGCTCTTTTATGGCAGCAGGTTCATCCCAGGTACCACCAGGCAGTTTGTTTTCTTCCATAAAACCCGGTACATGTGCTACACCATGATCTGCGGTAATAAAAAAGAGATATTGCCCCTTGCCTACTTTCGCATCCAGGTATTTGAAAAGTGTGGCCAGATCCTGATCCAGGCGCAGATAAGTATCTTCAATTTCTACAGAATTAGGTCCGAACTGATGGCCTACATAATCCGTAGAAGAAAGACTTACCGCCAGAAAATCAGTTACGGGACCTTTACCCATATCATAGGCTTCCAGGGCCTTTTTAGCAAATTCCAGGGTCATGGTATTACCAAAGGGAGAAGCAGAGATAGCTGAATTGGAAATATCGCTCAGTGAATGTGGGAACGAGGTATTCGTGGCATTTTTATACTTGCCTTCGTAAGGTTTTTCATCGGCTGTACTGAGGGTATAGGTAGATACCGGATACAAGGTGGTCCACGGTTTACTAAGATATTGCTGCGGGAATTGCTGTTTGTTAAATTCCTGCGCCCATCCCGGCAGTTCTTTCATATAATAGCTGCTGCTCACCCAGTTGCCGGTGCTGCCATCATACCAGAAAGCCGCGTTGGCACTGTGTCCGGCGGGCAAAATGGCGCCACGGTCTTTAATTGCTACGCCCACTACTTTACTTTGAAAATTGTTGGAAATCCGGAGTTCATCGCCAATGGTGGTGACCAGCATATTACGCGGACTCATTTTACCTGCACCAGAATTGCTGCCAACTGTGCTAACAGTTGTATCTTCGGCGCAGTATACGGTGCGGCCCAGTTCGGGACTATACCAGGTATTGCCGATAATACCATGAATAGCAGGTACAGAGCCGGTATATACACAGGTATGGCCACAGGCAGTAATAGTGGGGGTATAATTGATGAGCGTATTTTCGCAGGAAAAGCCTTCCTGCAGCAATCTTTTAAATCCTCCGGCGCCATATCTGTTGCCATAGCGGTAAAGATAGTCCCAGCGCATCTGATCTACCACCACACCTACTACCAGCTTCGGTCTGGCAGACATTTTGGTGGTTTTGGAAGCAGCGAGATGATTAAAAGGTTTAGGAGAGGTCGCTTTCTGCGCACGGGTAGCTGTTACGGAGAACAGCAGTGCCGCTGTCAGGAAATGTGTAAATTTCATCAGATCGTAAATGTTTTAAAAGTCACTGTAATACAACGACATAAGGCGCTGTCACTGCACAGATAATTTGTTTCCGGAGATGCGCCAAATGTAAACCAAGTTTACAAAAAGTAATATTTTAATACCTTTGTGTCCATTTTAAATGGAATGAATTAACCATTACATAATATATCGTATGGATATTTTCGAGAAACTGCTGAAACATCTGGGCCCTATCGGGGAACATTCAGACAGAGCCCATGGCTATTTCGCATTTCCTAAACTGGAAGGAGAAATAGGCCCCCGCATGAATTTCCGGGGCAATGAAAAAATTGTCTGGAGCCTTAACAACTATCTGGGTTTAGCCAACCACCCGGAAGTACGGGCCACAGATGCCAGGGCTGCCGCCGACTACGGAATGGCCTCTCCAATGGGAGCGCGCATGATGAGTGGTAACACCAACTACCATGAGCAACTGGAAAACGAATTGTCCGACTACATGGGCAAAGAAGCGACCACTTTATTGAACTACGGCTATCAGGGTATCATGAGTGCTATTGATGCGATCGTGGGCCGCAGAGACGTAATTGTATACGATGCAGAATGCCACGCCAGTATCCTGGATGGCTTACGCCTGCATCCCGGCAAACGTTATGTGTTCAAGCATAACGACATGGAAGATTTCGACAAACAGATGAAGCGTGCAACCGAACTGGCTAAAACCCAGGGTGGTGGTATTCTCGTGGTAACAGAAGGCGTATTCGGTATGGCCGGTGACCAGGGTAAACTAAAAGAAATTTGCTCCTTCAAAGATAAATATGAGTTCCGTTTACTCGTAGATGATGCACATGGCTTCGGTACAATGGGTAAAACCGGTGCCGGTACCGGCGAAGAACAAGGTGTACAGGACCAGATCGATCTGCTCTTCAATACCTTCGCTAAATCCGGTGCTTCTATCGGTGCTTTCATCAGCGGCGAAAAACAAATCATCAACTTCCTGCGCTATAACATGCGCTCTCAGATTTTCGCTAAATCCATTCCTTTACCTATCGTTATCGGACACCTGAAACGTGTGCAGCTGATGCGTCAGCATCCTGAAATGAAGGCTAAACTGTGGGATAATGTGAATAAACTGCAGAACGGACTGAAAGAACGCGGCTTTAACATCGGCAGAACCAATTCACCGGTGACCCCGATTTACCTGCAGGGTGATATTCCGGAAGCAACTGCCATGTGCCTCGATCTGCGCGAAAACTATAACATTTTCTGCTCTATCGTAGTATATCCGGTTATTCCGAAAGGACAAATCATTTACCGCCTGATTCCCACAGCTGCCCACAGCTACGAGGATATTGAGCTCACCCTCCAGGCATTCAGCGAAACCAAGGCTAAACTCGATGAAAAAGTTTACCAGGTAGCTGAAATCCCAATGGTATAAAAAGGTTACATCTAACATATTAAAAGCCTTCCTGCTCTTCAGGAAGGCTTTTCTATTTAAAATGGGAAAAGGCCAGAGGGGTTATAGCAATAAGGTAAGTCAAATAAAGGGGTAAAATACAAAAAGGGCTGATTTTACTCAGCCCCTTACTCAAATCGTTCTTTCACTAGGTGTAATTTTTCATTAGATTTCATCAGGACATGGTAGAGAACAAATGGTTTTCATAGAAATTGGAATAACCAAGTGATTCCAAATAATTTATAAAAAAGTATTTATTTTAATTCTGTTTTTCTTCTCATTGATGCTTATCAAAAATAGGTGAGATTTCAGCAAAAAATATAACACGTCCGTGGTATTTTGTTAATAGCTTGTTAAAGATCCGTACTGCAGTAATACATCATCAGAATGTAAAAAGGCCTGATTTTTCCTATTCTGATCAAAAAAATTCCCGTTTGCGTAAACACTACGCCGTAATAGGGCGGTACCTTTGCGGCGGAAGCAAAACATACTCAGGCCTTTAACTATGATGGCTGATTAAAGCAGGGCAAAAAACGATCTGTATAGCACATTCGTGGATCGCCCTATCCGGGTAATGTTAGGTCAACTGATAAAAGGAACATTAAACGACAGGTTTTGAAAATTCAATGGAGTAAGCAATTTTTCCGGATCCACCGGATCACGGGCTTAATAGCCGGCCTTATGCTGTTGCTATTGAGCATCACAGGCAGTATGCTGGTTTTTAGCGATGAAATAGATCATGCCCTGTATGCCAATGCCTATCATGTTACTCCGGAAGCATCACCCAAACCCCTCCGGGAACTGATGCAGCAGGCCCAACAGGCACTTCCCGGTAATCCTTATGTTGCTTTTGTAAGACTTCCACAAGCGTCGGACGAAAGCACCGTGCTAAGGGCCGAATATGCAGCAGATCACAAGGTATACATCTTCCTAAACCCCTATACCGGCAAAATATTACAACAATACTCGAATACAGACCATTTAACGGGCTATGTGCTTTACCTGCACTTCTCCCTTCTAAGTGGCAAAACGGGGGCTACAATCGTTCTGATTGCGGCAATAGGGCTATTTTTATCCATTCTCACCGGCATATTCATTTACCGGAACGCTATTGGCAAAGTGCTGACTTTCCGGGTAAAACTGGAATGGCATAACCGCACCCGCCGCTGGCGCAATCTACACCGCATCCTGGGCGTATGGGCCTTGCTGTTTAACCTGCTGATCGTCATAACCGGCTTTATGATGGAACTAAAAGTGCTGGATGCCAGGAGAAACACCAAAATCAGTTATGCCGGTACGCCTTTTTCCGGCGACTACGAAGCGCTCCTGGTAAAAGCAAAAGCCAGCATCCCCGGCTTTGAAATAATGGGTGTACGTCCACCCAGAAAAGCCGGTGACCCGATCAGAATAATGGGACATGCTCAAGAATCCGCTTTTTTTGGAGAATATGCTTCCTCCGTATTCATAGATGCCAGCGGCAACATTAAGAAAACAGTGAATTTCAGCAAGGCCTCCTTTGGCGATCGATTCAACGCCTGCATTGCACCACTCCACTTCGGTAATTATGGGGGCATCTTGCTAAAAATCTGCTACTCACTCCTTGCCTTAACCCCCGGCGTATTATCTGTTTCAGGCTTCCTGATCTGGTACCGCAGAAAATTTATTATTAAAGTACACAACAGGATTTAAGTATAGATATGAAGAAGGTTTTTGTTTTGAGTTTGATGGCCATCCTGGCTACGTTGCAGGTAGCAGCGCAAAAGATACAAGGTACGGTAAAAGATACCACGCAAACAGCAGTTCCCCTGCTAAGGATCTACCTTTCCGGTACCCAGAAACATGCTGTTACCGGTATCAACGGTAACTTTACTATCTACGATGTAAAACCAGGCACCTATAAATTACTGGTGGCAGGTATTGGCTATCAAACACTGGAACAAAACATTACCGTAGCTGACAACAACACACTGCTGGAACTGACCATACAACCCTCCAACGTTGGGCTGGGTGAAGTAGTGGTAACTGCCAGTCGTAATAAGGAAACACTGGGTACGGTACCATCTTCCATTACTATTATTTCCGGGAAACAGTTACGCGAGCAGAGTGCTATTACTACGGACATTAACCAGTTGCTCAGTATGAATGTACCCGGACTTACACTGGGTACCAACACCTCCACCAACAAAGGTCAAACCCTTCGTGGCCGGGGTATGCTGATCATGATCGACGGTATTCCACAATCTACCCCGCTGCGCAATGGCGATAAAGACATGCGCAGTATTGATGTTGCTGTGATTGAAAGAGTGGAAGTGATTAAAGGATCTACCGCGATTTACGGTAACGGTGCAGATGGTGGCATCGTTAACTTCATCACCATGAAAGCCAACCCCAACAAACGATTCAGCGGCACTACCGATGTGGGCAGCGCCGGTTCTCTTCTGCATCCTTCCAATACTATGGGCGGCCGCATCTCGCAGAACTTCACCGGTAAAATCAACAAATTCGATTACGTAGCCAGCGGCACCTACGAGCAAACCGGCGTGGTAAAAGACGCTGATGGCGTGATTATCGCCCCCTTCCAGTCGCTCGCACAAAATAAAAATCTGAATCTGTTTGCCAAACTCGGTTACGATATCAACAGCAACAATCGCATAGAAGTGATGTACAACTACTACCGGACCATGCAAAACACCACCTATGTGGACTCTGCTACCGGCAAGTTTGGAGAAGCCCCTATTATCGGTGTAAAGGGCACCAATCCCGGCGATAAACAAGGCACACCGTATAATCACAACGCGTATGTGAATTATACCAATAAAACCATTTTTAAAAACACGTCACTGAACGTAAACCTTTACTATCAAAGCTTTTATACCGTTTTTGAATATTCTGATTTCTATGCGCCACCCGGCAATTCTGCCATTGTTTCCCAAAAAATGGGGGCAAGGGTGAACTTCAATACCGTATTCAATTTTAATGCGAACTTATTTGGCGATGTTACCTGGGGTGTGGACATCCTGAACGATAAAACTTCGCAACCGCTCACCGATGGCCGTCCTTTTGTGCCGGAGATGAATATGAAGAACTATGCACCTTATACACAGTTAAAAACATACCTCTTCAAAGACTTCCTGGTAAAAGCGGGAGTACGGTATGAAAATATTTCTCTGGATATTCCTGATTATACCACCATTAAATTTGGCGCCTACAAAGGAGGTGTGTTTGTAAAGGGTGGTAACCTCCCTTATGAAGCCCTGGTATTTAATGGCGGTTTGCGCTACACAAAATTTGCGGCATTTAATCCGTTTGTAAGTTATTCACAAAGCTTCTCCCTGTATGATCTGGGCCGTACCCTTCGTCAGGCAGCGCCGGTGAGCAATGGTGCTACCAGCATCGATATCATTGAAACAAAACCGATTATTACCAATAATTACGAAGCAGGTTTTAACAGTAACATCGGTAAATTCAATGCTTCCGGAGCTTACTTTATCAGCACATCCAAACTGGGGACCAGCCTGAAAGACGTAAATGGTGTAGCAGTGCCGGAACGTGCGCCTGAAAGAGTGGAAGGCTTTGAACTTACAGCCGGCTATCAGTTCCTGGCTAATCTATCTGCCAACGCCTCCTACGCCCATGTAGAAGGCAAGAAAGATGTGAATGGCGTACATACCTGGTTGCCTACTACCCGCATTTCTCCTGATAAAATGACGGTGAATGCAAACTACAGTCCGCTGAAACAATGGGATCTGGGTGTGTATTACATCTACTCCGGTGTACGTAAACGTTTCGACATCAATCCAACTACCAAAACATATGATTTGGGTACCGGGCCTGTCGGTGATTTCTATCTCGTGAATTTCTACACGGCTTATCGTTTCAGTAAATCAATAGCGGTCCGTTTAGGTATAGATAACCTGCTGAATGCTGATTATTACCCAGTGATGTCACAGGGAAGAGTGCGTACAGATTCCTATATCAAAGGCAGTGGGGCAAGATTTAATCTTGGATTTAAATATAGCATGTAGAAAAGCAAAAAGCTGAAGGCATAAAGCATAAAGCTATTGAGGCGATTGACTAAAGCGTAGAATGTAAATTCGCTTTAATCAATCGCCTCAATAGCTTTATGCTTTATGCTTTATGCTTTATGCCTTATGCTTTACGCATATGCTCTTCAATAGCAGTATCGTATAATTTTTTCCAGGTGGCTACATTACCCCAGTCTTCACCATTTACTTTGATATGTTCGCCGGTCACAACACCCAGTTTCTCGTAACGTACAGAAGTATCTGAAGCGTCCACCAAACCGTGCATCAGTGCTTCGAACTTCTCTTTATCTTCCGGTCTAACAGTTACGACTACACGGCTCTGGCTTTCACCGAACAGGTAGGCATCTTTACGGAATTTGTTATTGGTAGTCAGTTCAAAGCCCAGTCCTGTTGGCATGGCGCTTTCGAGGAGGGTTACGAATAAACCGCCATCGCTCACATCATGCGCAGAGCGGATCAGTCCTGCTTTATTCAGTTTGGTAATAGCCTGATGTACATGCAGTTCTTCGTCGAGGTTGAAATGCGGTGCAGGGCTGTATTCTATACCGATGATTTTGTGCAGGTATTCGGAGCTGTTGATATCGTTACGGCTGCGACCTACCAGGTAAACCAGGTGACCTTCTTCCTTGAAATTAAGGGTGATGCGCTGATCCAGGCTATCGAGGATCCCCACCATACCGATGGTTGGTGTTGGATATACCGGACCATCAGGAGACTGGTTGTAGAAGCTTACGTTACCACCGGTAACAGGTGTATTAAACTTGCGGCATGCTTCGCCCATACCTTGTACAGCATGTACAAACTGGTAGTAAACTTCCGGATCATAGGGATTACCGAAGTTCAGACAGTTGGTGATGGCTACTGGTTCACCACCGGAGCAAACAATATTACGGGCAGCTTCTGCTACAGCAATTTGTCCGCCTTTATGAGGATCAGCAAATACATAGCGACCGTTACAGTCGGTAGTCATTGCCAAAGCTTTTTTAGTTGGTTTTACCAATACGATAGAAGCATCGCTTGGTGCATTGGTGCTGGCATTTGCAGTACCTACCATGCTATCGTACTGGTTGTAAATCCAGCGTTTGGAAGCGATGTTAGGCAGGGCCACCATTCTTTCTGCTACAAAATGCGGGTGCTCTGTATCAGGAATGTTGTGGATATTAAATGCTTTAATTTTAGCGAAGTAAGCTGGTTCAGTATAAGCACGGTGATATTGGGGAGCGCCGCCACCCAATACCATACTTTCAGCAGGAACATCTGCTTCCAGTTCGCCGTTCATATAGAACTTCAGGTTTTTATCTTTGGTTACTTCACCGATCTGTACGCAGTGCAGGTCCCATTTTTCGAAGATATCCAGTACGGGTTGTTCTTCTCCTTTCTTAACTACGATCAGCATACGCTCCTGGCTTTCGCTCAGCAGCATTTCCCAACCTTTCATATCTTTCTGACGGGTAGGTACTTTATCTAACCAGATTTTCATACCATGCTCGCCTTTCGCGCTCATTTCTGCAGTGGAGCAGGTGATACCGGCAGCGCCCATATCCTGCATACCGATGATGGAGTTTGTTTTGATGATTTCCAGACAAGCTTCCAATAATTTCTTTTCCTGGAAAGGATCACCTACCTGAACGGCTGGTAAATCTTCCGCACTGTCTTCTGTGATATTGGCAGATGCAAAAGATGCACCACCGATACCATCTTTTCCGGTAGCAGAACCCACAATGAAAACAGGATTGCCTTCACCGTAGGAAGTAGCGGAAACGGTTTGTCCTACTTTTACGATACCGGCGCTGAAAGCGTTTACCAGTGGATTGGTACCGTAGCAGTCTTCGAAATAAACTTCGCCACCTACTGTAGGAACGCCGAAGCAGTTACCGTAGTGGCCTATACCATGTACAATACCTTTTACCAGGTGTTGTGTTTTCTTATCATTAATATTACCGAAGCGCAATGAGTTCATTGCTGCAATGGGGCGAGCGCCCATGGTAAAGATATCGCGGTGAATACCCCCTACACCTGTTGCAGCGCCCTGAAACGGTTCAATCGCAGACGGGTGATTATGCGATTCTATTTTAAATACCACTGCGTAGCCATCACCAATATCTACCAGACCGGCATTTTCTTCTCCTGCTTTTACCAGCAGTCTGTCACCATCGCGGGGCAGGGATTTCAGCCAAACGATTGAATTTTTGTAAGAGCAGTGCTCACTCCACATTACAGAATACATACTTAATTCTGTAAAGTTGGGTGTACGGCCTAAAATGGATATAATTCGTTCAAACTCGTCAGCAGTAAGTCCTAGCTGTTCAGCAATTTCTACGGTGGTTTGCATGTATTTAAGTATAAAAAACGAGTAATTTAAAAGAAGTCGCAAAAGTACATGTTTTTCCTGCAAATGCCAAGAGGTTGCCGCCTGGCGTCAAACGAACAAATTT
The DNA here is from genome assembly GCF_036566945.1 of Chitinophaga sp. Classification (GTDB taxonomy): domain Bacteria; phylum Bacteroidota; class Bacteroidia; order Chitinophagales; family Chitinophagaceae; genus Chitinophaga. The sequence goes on from NZ_DATCVJ010000249.1 coordinate 10,177, forward strand.
TAGCTGCATGATATCATATTAGTAATTTTTAAATTTATCAGATTACTGTCAGGCGAAGCATAAATATTTAACCAAATAGCAAAAAAATGCCTCTTTTAAAGTCCTAAATGTAATTTTTCAGTTAAAACGAACAATTTATTTGCATTTATAGCTACGGATGCGTTCTTTTGTGTAAAATAATTTACAGCATGCAATCGTTACGTTTCAAAGCGCTGGAAGGATTAGCTGGCGTAGACTCCACTCTCACCGAACATGACGGTAAAATTACCGATGTATTTGGCAGCAATGTTTTCTCTGGTAAAGTTGTTCGGGAATATCTGAGCGATGAGGCTTATAAAAGCCTGATGAACTCTGTTAAAAATGGCACCAAGCTGGAACGTAAAATGTCCGAGCAGATCGCTTCTGGCATGAAAGCATGGGCGATGAAAAAAGGTGTGACACATTACACACACTGGTTTCAGCCATTGACCGGCACTACCGCAGAAAAGCATGATTCATTTTTCACATTGAAAGGTGATGGTACTGCATTGGAAACTTTTGATGGTGATGCACTGGTACAACAGGAACCAGATGCTTCCAGTTTCCCTAACGGTGGTTTGAGAGCTACCTTCGAAGCCCGCGGCTACACTGCCTGGGATCCTTCCTCTCCTGCCTTCATCCTGGAACAGGGTTATGGTAAAACACTCTGCATACCTACTATTTTCGCAGCCTACACCGGCGAATCGCTGGATTACAAAGCTCCATTGCTGAAAGCACTGGCTGCAATGGACAAAGCTGCAGTAGACGTATGTAACTATTTCGATAAAAACGTTACTAAAGTAACTGGTACCCTGGGTTGGGAACAGGAATACTTCCTGGTAGACGAAACAATGGCTAACGCCCGTCCTGATCTGATCATGACTGGTCGTACCGTGGTTGGTCACGCTCCTTCCAAAGGACAACAGCTGGAAGATCATTACTTCGGTGCTATCCCTGAGCGTGCTTACGCTTACATGCGCGATTTCGAAGTAGAATCTTACAAACTGGGTATTCCTTTAAGAACGCGTCATAACGAAGTAGCACCTTCTCAGTTTGAGTGTGCTCCTATCTTTGAAGAAGTAAACATCGCAGTAGATCACAACTCTCTGCTGATGGATGTAATGAATAAAGTGGCAAAACGTCACAAACTGAAAGTGTTACTGCACGAGAAACCTTTTGCAGGCATCAACGGTTCCGGTAAACACAACAACTGGAGCATGTCCACCGACACCGGTGTTAACCTGCTGGCTCCCGGTAAAACACCGAAGACCAACCTGATGTTCCTCACTTTCTTTGTGAACACCATTAAAGCGGTACATGATTATGCTGATCTGATGAGAGCTGCTATTGCCTCTCCAAGCAATGACTTCCGCTTAGGTGCCAACGAAGCGCCTCCTGCTATTATCTCTGTATTCTCAGGTAAATACCTGTTTGACGTACTGCAGGAAGTTAAAAACCGTGTTAACAACAAGTTCGACGAACAAGACGAAGCTATCCTGAAACTGGATCTGCACCGTCACATTCCTGAGCTGCTGCTGGACAACACCGACCGTAACCGTACTTCTCCTTTTGCTTTCACCGGCAACAAGTTTGAATTCCGCGCGGTAGGTTCCTCTGCCAACTGTGCTTCTGCTATGACAGTATTGAATACGATCGTTGCAAAAACACTGGCTGACTTCAAAGTAGAAGTGGATGGTTTGATCGAAAAAGGCGAGAAAAAAGAGATTGCGATTATGCAAACTCTTCGGAAATATATTGTAGATTCGGAAAAAATACTGTTCGAAGGCGACGGCTACAGTGAAGAGTGGGAAAAAGAAGCAGAAAAAAGAGGTTTAGCGAACGTTAAAACCACACCTAAAGCACTGGATGCTATGGTGACAGCCAAAGCTGCCAAACTTTATACAGATACCGGCGTTTACAACGAAAAAGAACTGCACGCACGCCACGAAATACTGCTGGAAGATTATGTGAAGAAAGTGCAGATCGAAGCCCGCGTTATCGGCGACCTCGCTACCAACACCATCCTGCCGTCAGCTATCAGTTATGTAAATGACCTGGTAACTAACATCAACGGTCTGAAAGGAATTGGCCTCGGTGAAGAGTCCGTTAAAGCACAAAAACAAATTGCTGCTAAAATAGCTGAACATATTAATGCCATTAGTGAAAATGTACAGGCTATGATCGAGGCGCGTAAGGTAGCTAATAAGCTTACCGACAGCCGTCAGAAAGCGATTGACTACTGTGAAAAGATTAAGCCGTACTTTGATGTTATCCGCTACCACTCCGATAAACTGGAGTTCCTGGTGGACGACAAAAAATGGGCACTGCCTAAATACAGAGAGCTGCTTTTCTTGCGATAAAACCGTAAGATTGTTTTGGTGTATGATTAGCCCCGGATTTTCATCCGGGGCTTTGTTTTTTAAATTCCTTGCCTGCTTTAAATTATCTCCCGCAGCTATACTTAATTCCTCTACCTTTAGTGTACCGAAACTTTTTTACATCCTTCCTGTTTTCGCATACACATTACCCCGATAGTGAATATTTTTTAATCAAAAAGAATCCCCAACATGAAAAAAATTTATCTCCCGGCACATCGTGCCATCGCCCTCCTATTTTCAATATTGCTTACAAATTGCGTAAAATCTCCGATTATTATCCCCGGTCAAAAACATTACGAGATCACACAGTTAACAGGAGAAAGTACAGCAGGCTGGACAGATTCGATCCAGATTAGCTATAACTCTTTCCACGATCCAATCCAGATAGCCGGTCAGCACATTAGTACAGGATATCCCCAATATCTGTTTGGATATGATGCCCGGCATGCACTCCGGATTTTGATAGGTGCCTATTACGATGGTAATCCCGGCTATGAAGTGGCGCATAAATATTTATGCGATCAAAGAAAGAGAGTAATTTTGGACAGTGTTTTTGAATTCGGCAATTATGACAGAAATACCCTTACTCTGCTTAACTCCTACCTTCTCCTCTCTTTCAAAAAATACGTGTATGATAACCAGGACAGAATTACCCAGGTAACAGAAGAACGCTTCCCTGGCACTTCTTATACCGAAACGCATACCACTGCATTTTTCTATAATTCGTCTGGCAACGCATATAAAATCCATTTCATGGTAAAATATTCCGATAACAGTATCTTCTCTTCAGATGCTTTTCCAGCATACGATAACAAAGTAAATCCTCATCAACTGCATCCGGTTTGGCAATTTATAGATATTGACTACAATAAAAATAATGCGTTCACCGCCGATTGGTATAATGACTACGGCTTACCGCTACATATCAGTACAGGAAACAAATTCAGTGAGATTGTCTTTTTGTTAAACTCCTTCAAAAGCCTGGAAATCACTTATGAATATAGATAAACGTTGCTTCATGCGGATGTAAAAACATAAAAAAAGTCCTCCCGATCGGGAGGACTTTTTTCCAATAGTATATCCGTTACCGTTATACCAGCTTAAACGTCTCAGTAAACTTGGTCGTAAAGTTTCCTTTACGGAAGTTCTCATCACGCATCAACTGCTGATGGAAAGGAATAGTTGTTTTAACACCTTCGATTACGAATTCGCTCAGCGCGCGTTCCATCGTATTGATAGCTTCTTCGCGGGTTTGCGCCATGGTAATAATTTTCGCTACCATGGAATCGTAGAATGGCGGAATTACATAACCGGCATAGATGTGGGAATCTACTCTCACACCATGACCACCGGGAATATGCAGCGTAGTAATTTTACCCGGAGAAGGACGGAAATCGTTGTAAGGATCTTCCGCATTGATACGACACTCGATGGCATGCATCTGTGGTGTATAATTTTTTCCGGAGATAGGAATACCTGCAGCAATCTTGATCTGTTCTTTTACCAGGTCAAAGTTGATTACCTCTTCCGTTACCCCATGTTCTACCTGGATACGTGTATTCATTTCCATGAAGTAGAAATTGCGATGCTTATCTACCAGGAACTCAATGGTACCAACACTTTCGTAGTTGATAGCACTGGCGGCCTTGATAGCTGCTTCCCCCATTTTCTCACGCAGTTCAGGCGTCATAAACGGAGAAGGAGATTCTTCAACTAGCTTCTGGTGACGACGCTGGATAGAGCAATCCCTTTCGCTGAGGTGACATACTTTACCGTATTGATCACCCGCTACCTGGATTTCAATGTGACGGGGTTCTTCCACGAATTTCTCCATGTAGATACCATCATTGCTGAAAGAGGCACGGGCTTCATTCTTAGCCATGTTGTAGGCGGTTTCAATCTCACCTTCTTCCCATACCACGCGCATACCTTTACCACCACCACCGGCAGTAGCTTTAATGATTACCGGGAGGCCCATGTTCTTAGCGATTACTTTCGCTTCTTCCACGCTCTGAAGTAATCCTTCAGATCCTGGAATAACCGGTACACCGGCAGCAATCATGGTTTCTTTGGCGGTCATCTTATCGCCCATTCTGCGGATCATATCCGGAGTAGGTCCGATAAACTTAATACCATGCTCACCACAGATTTCAGCGAAACGGGCATTTTCAGCCAGGAAGCCGTATCCGGGGTGGATAGCGTCTGCATTGGTGATTTCAGCAGCCGCCATCAGGTGAGGGATGTTCAGATAAGACTCGCTGCTTTGTGGTTTGCCTATGCATACTGCTTCATCGGCAAATTTCACATGCAGACTATCTTTATCTGCTGTAGAATAAACTGCCACCGTTTTAATACCCATTTCCTTACAGGTACGGATAATCCGAAGGGCAATTTCACCACGGTTGGCAATCAATATTTTTTTGAACATTGTTTTCCTTATAAGTTAATAATAGCTGTTAGCTTTTAGCTGTTAGCCTTTAGCACTCCGGGTTCTGACGTATGTGAGAACTGAAAAGCTAAAGGCTAACGGTTAAAGGCTATTATTACGGTTCAACTAAGAATAAAGGTTGATCATATTCTACCGGAGATGCGTCATCTACCAGTACTTTCACGATTTTACCGCTTACTTCACTCTCTATTTCGTTGAATAACTTCATTGCTTCGATGATGCACACTACTTTGCCGGAAGTCACTTCGTCGCCGATGTTGACGAAAGCTGCTTTATCCGGACCAGCGCTGCGATAGAAGGTACCAATCATAGGAGATTTGATGGTCACCAGGTTATCCGCTTTAGCAGGAGCTGGCGCAGCTACAGGGGCTGCGGTGTTGGCAGCTACTGCAGGAGCTACAGCGGCTACGGCCTGTACGGGAGCCATGGTTGCAGGAACAGTGATTACCTGCTGTACTTCGTTATCCTTCTGTTTTATTGTAATCTTAAACTTGTCCTGTTCAATGCTCAGTTCACTGATATTTGATTTGTTGATCATTTTTACCAGTTCCTGAATCTGTTTAAAGTCCATGTAGACAGTTTTTGGTTTAGAAATATAGAATATGATGGACGACTGATTTACGCGGTCAGGAATTTTGTTTCAGAAAGCATCACCCTCAGAAACAAAATTCCCATCACACACACGTCAGCACTCCAAATGATTTATGCTTTTACTCTCTCGATATATTCACCGTTCTTGGTATTCACGCGGATCAATTCTCCTTCATCCACAAACAACGGTACCATTACAGTAGCTCCGGTTTCAACAGTAGCTGGTTTCAGGGTACGGGTAGCCGTATCACCTTTCACACCAGGCTCAGAATAGGTCACCAACACTACAATTTTGTCAGGTAATTCCACTGCCATGTATTGCTCAGTTTCAGTGTTGATCTGTACACTTACTTCCTGTCCTTCTTTCAGGAACTGCGGCGCATCGATAGCTGTTTCCGGCATCGCTATCTGCTCAAACGTTTCATTGTCCATGAAGTTGTAGCCGGTATCGTCTTTATATAAATACTGGAAAGCTTTCTTTTCAATGCGGATGGGATAGATCGTATCACCAGAGTTCCAGGTGTGCTCTATGGAACGGCTATTGTCAACGCCTTTCAATTTAGCCCAAACCTTGGCGGCTGCACGGGCGGTTTTGTTCTGACCAAACTCTACAACAGAATACAAACTGTTATCCAGCTTGATTATTAATCCTGTTCTGATATCTGCGGTGGTAGCCATAAATTAGGTTACTGATTTTAAGTTAAAAATTTACACGGATTGCAAAAGTAAAAATTTTCGCATATGAACAAGCAACTAATTCCCAAAATTAGAGAGATTAGTCCCTTTTCGGCCCAATTTTCGTCTTTTTTATTCAATAAATGACATTTATCCGGTAAATTTAAACTCAAATCAAGAAACTTTTACAAGTATGCGCTACGTGTTTTTCGTTATTTTAAGCTGTTTACCCGTGTTTTTGAAGGCTCAAACTGCCACTAATCCACCTGCCAAACCGCCCTATTTACAATATCCAATCATTCCAGCTTTCCCGCTTAGTCTTGCCGATGGCCATTCTATCACTAAAAACGATCTCAAGCGGAACGAGAAAACCATGGTGTTTGTGTTTAGTGTGGATTGCGATCACTGCAAACACCTGACGGAAGAAATGTTGAAAAACATTGACAAGTTCAAAAAAACACAAATCCTCATGGTAACTCCGTTTAAAGTGGAACAAATGAAGGAATATTACGATCAGTACAAAATTAAAGACTATCCGAACATCATTATGGCCAGCGAATCTACCCGGCAGATCATGTACTTTTATGATCTCCATTACTTCCCCGGTTTATACATATATGACAAGAAACAACAGTTTGTAAAGGGTTTTGAAGGAACGGCCAAGATAGATTCTTTGCTGTTTTATCTGAATAAATAATCCTTGTGAAAATGTGCCTGTCCGGCCAGTTATTCTAAAGCCGAATCATTACATTTGTTTAATCACAATCATTCTTCACTTTTAAAGCTATAGACAAAATGAAAGTTACAGTAGTAGGAGCCGGGAATGTAGGCGCAACGTGTGCCAACGTACTGGCCCACAAAGATTTTCTGCAGGAGGTGGTTTTATTGGACATTAAAGAAGGAACGGCTGAAGGTAAAGCCCTGGACACATGGCAGCAGGCTCCCATTGATTATTACAGTACCAAAATTACAGGGGTAACCAATGACTACACCAAAACCGCTAACAGTGATGTGGTAGTTATTACTTCAGGGCTCCCACGTAAACCTGGAATGAGCAGGGATGATCTGATTTCTACCAATGCCAACATTGTGAAATCGGTGACGGAAAATGTTACCAAACATTCTCCGGATGCTATCATCATTATTGTGAGCAACCCACTGGATGTGATGACTTATTGCAGTTACCTCACTGCCAAAAAAGACAGCAGCAAAGTATTCGGCATGGCCGGCATACTCGATACTGCCCGTTACCGCGCTTTCCTGGCAGAGGAAATAGGTTGCTCTCCGAAAGATATACAGGCAATACTCATGGGAGGCCACGGCGATACCATGGTGCCACTCCCCCGCTATACTACCGTAGGTGGCATTCCCGTAACAGAGCTGGTCGCCAAGGATAAGCTGGAAGCCATTATTCAACGTACTAAAGTAGGTGGCGGTGAAATCGTAAACCTCTTAGGTACTTCTGCATGGTATGCGCCCGGTGCTGCTGCCGCTCAAATGGTAGAAGCCATCGTTAAAAATGAAAAACGTATTTTCCCTGTATGCGCCTGGTTATCCGGCGAATATGGCCTGAAAGATATTTACCTGGGTGTACCCGTAGTACTGGGAAAAAATGGTATAGAAAAAATCATTGAGCTGCAGCTGAATGAAGCTGAAACAGCATTACTCAATACCTCTGCCCAACATGTAAAGGAAGTAATGGACGTACTGGATAAAATGCAGTCCGCCACCGCGTAAACGATTTTTTATCTTACGCAGGATTATACTGATTTAGATGATTTTCCAGATTTTTACTTTTATGATTTTGGAAGATTTAAAAGATTTTGGGAGATATGAGCGAATTTTTATCCGCTTATATCTCCCAAAATTTTTTAACTCCCCCAAAATAAAATCCGGAAAATCATCTAAATCAGTATAATCCTGGGAAAGACAAAATCCGCAATTCTGTTTTTATTCGTAATTTTACCGCGGTCCTTAAATTGGCTAAAACAATACAAATGAAACACTTCTAAATCGTTTCATCAAATTTGCTTTAACTCTCAAATGTATGTCTAACCTGGAAAAACTGATCACGCAGAAAACTTTTGAAAACGAAAATCAACGGGGCCTGATCAGCCTTATTTTTGTAGGTAACTGGATAACGTCCCGTCACCAGCAGTTTTTTAAGCAGTATGGTATTACCATGCAGCAGTTTAATATACTGCGCATTCTCCGCGGGCAGCATCCAAATGCCGCTAATATCAACGTGCTGAAAGAAAGAATGCTGGACAAAATGAGCGACGTTTCCCGCCTCGTGGAAAGACTTCGGAAAGCAGACCTGGTAGAGCGCAAAAGCAGTGAAATGGACAGACGTGCGGTAGACGTTCGTATCAATGACAAAGGACTCCAACTGCTCACGACTATCGATGACGAAATCGCGCAGCTGGATAATGCCCTTCAATCATTAAACGAAAAAGAAGTGATACAGCTGAATAAGCTGCTGGATAAAATGCTGGATAGTTATCACTAAATCTCTTCGAGGTAGTTCAGATCCTTACCAAACGTTTCTTCCACTTTCCAGGCAGTAATCAGTGCAATACCAATGCAGATCACCGCCACAATAGCCCCGCTTTGCAGGAAAGTATAATAGTTCTGTACTTTTATAAACAGTAAAGATATCAATGGAAGCATGCCTCTGGCAAAATTAGGAACCGTAGTCGCTACCGTAGCCCGCAGATTGGTACCAAAGCTTTCTGCTGCTATCGTCACAAAAATGGCCCAGAAACCCACACTGAAACCGAGTACAAAACATACCGTGTAAAACACCCAGGTTTCCACTCCATGCAGATTTAAATATACGGTTACCATCACCCCTGTTAATACCAGGAACAATAACATTACCTTACGGCGGCTTTGCCATAGCTGGCTGATTAAGCCCGTGGTGAAGTCGCCCAGTACCAGCCCTGCATAGCAAAACGCTACGGCATCACCGGGACTGATAGCCCCCTTTACATTCATTACTGTTGCGAACTTATTGGAAAACGCAATGAGTATCCCCACCACAAACCAGGTAGGGGTGCCCAACAACATACATTTCAGGTACTTAATAAAACGCTCTTTATTGGTA
>NZ_DATCVJ010000250.1:0-1865 GCF_036566945.1 Chitinophaga sp.
ACTTTCTTCAAAATGTTGTTTTACCTCATCCACTACCTGGTTGCTGAGGCGCAAACGACCATCGTACATGGTCATCAGGATACCTTCAATTTCCAGTTCTATGTTTAATCTGCTCTGCACAATTTTGATGGTATTGAGCAATTTACCCAAACCTTCCAGTGCAAAAAATTCGCACTGTACCGGGATGATCACGGAGTTAGATGCCACGAGTGCATTTACGGTGATCAAACCGAGAGAAGGAGAGCAGTCTACAATTACAAAATCGTAATCAGCTTCAACAGTATCTATTACCTGTTTCATCACTCTTTCCCTGCTTGGGTGATTGATGAGTTCCAGTTCTGCCCCTACAAGGTCAATATGAGAGGGCAGTACTTTCAGGTTGGGTGTATCTGATTCCAGTATCACGTCTTTGGCCTGCACATCGTTCACCATACAATCATACAAACTTTGCTGCACATTACGCAGGTCGAAACCCAGTCCTGTGGTGCTGTTTGCCTGAGGGTCCGCGTCTACCAGCAATGTTTTAAATTCCAGCACAGCCAGGCTGCTTGCCAGGTTTATTGCACTTGTAGTTTTTCCTACGCCACCTTTCTGGTTAGCGATTGCGATTATTCTAGCCATTGTGTAGTTTAAAAAATCAAAGGTTATTTATAGGATAAAGGATAAATCAGTAATGATCACTTCTTCCTCAAACCTCTATGGTACTTCCTATTTCGGGAAGTAACAGATCCAGACCGGCATCCTCAAACTGCTGTACGGCTGCGTCAGCGTCAATCTTAACGTAGCCGAAAGTATTGTAGTGAACACCGATTATTTTATCGCATTCTATCAATTCAGCTGCTGCAATCGCATCTTCAATGCCCATGGTGAAATTATCACCGATAGGAAGTACCGCAAAATCCAGTGTGGTAATTGCGGGTACCAGTTCCATGTCTAACGTGAGCGCAGTATCGCCTGCATAATAAAAATTCCCTTCTTCCGTCATAAATATAAAACCCATCGGGTTGCCACCATAAGTGCCATCCGGTAAACTGCTGGAATGTTGTGCCACTACGCATTTCACAGTGCCGAAATCAAACTTCCATTTACCGCCGGTATTCATGGGATGCAATTTCTCAATCCCTTGTTTTCCCGCCCAGGTCACAATCTCATAATTGGATACCACCGTTGCATTGGTCCGTTTTGCCAGATCTACCAAATCCGCTGTATGATCTTCATGACCATGCGAAACAAAAATATAATCCGCCGTTATGGCATGGATGTCTACTTTTTGGGCCAGTTCATTGTGTGTGATAAAAGGATCAAAAAGAATTTTTTTCCCTTTTATTTCCACTGCAAAACAAGAATGTCCATAGCAAGTATACTTCATATTCAATCCATTTAAATGAACAACCCGTTTGCCAAAACAAACTCGTGCCGCTTTTCACTGACCAGGCTTCCCGATAAGAAACCTGCCGATGTCCTGAAATTCATTCCCGGAGTCGTTCTACACCGATTTAATAAATTACGAAAATGATTTGGGGAGATATACTGCTCCGTATTCCGCAATTAATCTACACCTTATATTTAAAAGTAACCCTATTAAAAGTAGCTTAATCGGACAAAAATACAACGATTACATAAAAATCAGGTGCTGCAGTATATTTATTTATACACAAACTGTTCGCAGAACAGGTACCTTAATTTGTTAACGGGTTAGTTTTTAACCAGTTTGAGCAGGGGTAAGTTTAATATATTATTAAAATATTAAAATTATCTATTGTATACTGGTCAGCCAGCAAATGTACTGTTTCTCCTAACTTAATAAAAAAAATAAAAACATACAATTCTTCCGGTTGTTATTCGTCTGTATAACTACAGCTAAC
>NZ_DATCVJ010000251.1:0-4238 GCF_036566945.1 Chitinophaga sp.
AATCGTGCTCGCTTTTATTAGCAACGCGGAATGTGGAGGCAAGTCTTTCACTTCGTATACACCATCATGAATACCCAAATTCGCACCTGTCCAATAATTAACTAACGACGACTTAGACTTTAATTTTATCTTTCGTGAAGCTGGCTTGCTGCCGTCCCAGTTCAGAAAATAATAAAATTGTGCCGCCCCTGTGTCCAGGTAACCTGTCTCAAATTTATCGCTGGTAAATCGCGCGCTTTTACCTGCGGGTGGTAATTGTTTCCGGATAATATCAAATTGTTTTTCCGTGAGGTTAGCGTATTTATCGCCCAACAGCATCAGTCCACCTACTGCATGTACGACCGTGGCATGAAACAAATATTCGTTGGCTGTTAATTCTGTGCCGGAGTTGCCGTTTGCACCGAGTACCAAACAATCCGGATCGTTTTGCCACAATGTTCCGTTTTGCCAGGAACGCATCAGGTTTTCTTTTGCAGTTGACTGAAAAGAGTTCCAGTCTCTTGATACGTCGTTGCTCGTACGACTCGCGGTGATGAGTCCTAATGAAGGCCACATGGGATTATTACAGCCCAGCACCACGGTATTGTTATCACAGCCTTTCAGGATGGCTTTCATACCGGCGCGATAAGCTTCTATCCTCGTGGCGTTGGCATCGTAATGAACGCCTTTATGAATAGCGCCCCAGTAGTTGGCGTCGAGTTTAAAATATTGTACGCCCCATTTTTCGCGCATGGTCTTCACTACATAGGTTAAATATTCCTGTGCATGTGGATTGGTACCATCGAGCACATACCAGGGGGCATTGCGCCAGCCGCCAAATCCCACTGTAGCAGAGTTCAACGGATGACCGCTGCTGTCTTTCACAAACCAGTCGGGATGTTCTTTGAACAACCTGGAATCTTTCTCCGCAATGAAGGGAGCCAGCCAGATGGCCGGTGTAAAACCAGCCTTTCTGATTTCTGCCAATGTACTTGCCAGTGAGCCATACCGCGGATTATCCTCCAGCCAATCTCCCATGTATGGCTGGTAGCCATCATCAATCTGAATATATTTCACCGCCGGCAATTTGGCGGCAAACCCATTCATGTTTTCACGAATATCATTTTGGGTAACGTCCGGTCCATAGCAATACCAGGAGCACCATCCGGTGGGTACCTGCTTACCGAAAACCGGTGGATGCTTCACTGCAATCTGCTTCGTCAATTCGTCATACAACAAATTTTTATCTGTTCCGGACAGCAGCATAAAATCCTCTAACTCCACCCGCTGGCCTGGCTGTAAGGTGAGGTTTTCTGCGTCTATCGAAACCATCATCTTCTTCTCCGAAAAACTGATGCGGCCAATGAACCGCTGACAGGTGGAGAAAGCCAACATCAGACACTGACCGTCGGGCAAGGTCAGGTTAAACATCCCATAAGCGGTAGGCATGTGATGTGGTCCTATAATTTTATAATGTCCTTCGTCGGTATAACCACCTATGTTTTGAGGATGCCCTAAACTGCCACCGGTTTGTGACAGCATCTGAAACCCTTCGCCATAAATCCGGCTACTGCTGTCCAGCACGGCTCCATCGATTTCAAATAAGACAATATTATTGACGTGAATGGTTTGTTGGCTATTATTAACAATAGCGGAACGGCAAAACCGGCTATCCCAGTTTCTGATGATTTGCAATCCATTGTTATTGATGCGATGCTCCCCTGCATCCTCACAATAGGGCGTGGAACTTTTCAATAGGGCCACCAATTTCTTTGCATCTTTTATTTTTTCGGCAGATGCAGCAAAAGAAAAGGATATTAAGACGCAATAGAAAACAGGAACAAATAGTTTTTTCATTGTACGTTTTTATCAGTCGTATGAAATATGGAAAACGCCCAAAGTATCATATTTTGAGCGGGTATACCTGCATTATCTTAGCAAACACCAATACTTTTTTTGCACCATGTGAATGCGTTGAACATCAGGCAGAAAGGCAATTTTATACCTGGTGGGAAAAAATTCGGACACCTATATAATTATAGCCACTTGATAATTTACTATTTTTTTTTGCTAAAATTGCAGGAGGAAATATTATGAAGTATTGCTAATATTGTCATAATTCCACCGCTAATGTCAACCAACTGAGCAAACATCATTCAAATTTCCGATGCATTATGGGATTAAAGCGCATTGACAATGAACGTGAAATACTGGAGCAAGTGGCTGCCGGCTGCCAGTCTGCGTTCTCAAAGCTCTTTCATGGTTATGCCAATCAGGCGGGCCGTATTGTGTATACGATTATCGGTTCCCGGGAACAAACGGAAGAAATACTGCAGGATCTATTTGTAAAGCTGTGGAAAGAAAAAGAAAAACTCACTGACATCAAGGAATTTAATGCCTATTTTTTCATACTGCTACGCAACCACACCCTTAATCATCTCACAAAGCTTGTGGCGGAAAGAAAAGGACAAGCCACGTATGCCAGGTTTGTACTGGAACAACACGACAAGCAAGATGACCATGGGGATGTCCGTCTCGAGATAGTGGACAAAGCCATAGAAGCGCTGCCTATGCAGCAGAAAACAGTATTCCTCCTGCGGGCGCAGGGTTACAGAAATCCTGAAATTGCTACGCAGATGAACTTATCCACCGATTCGGTAAAAAAATATAATCAGCTGGCCCTTAAATTTATTCACCGGTTTATTAAGGTGCGGGTAACTGTTTTGTTCACACTGGCAGCGGTCCGGTATTTAAAATAAAATATTTTTTCCTCCCATATCTCCTTTTATACCCTCTTCACTGTCTTATGATATAGAACAATGTTTTAAACTGCCAGACTATGCCGCAGCAAGACCGGTTACATTACTTATTGGACAAGACCATTGCCGGTACCATCGCTGACGGGGAGCGCCAGGAGCTATTTGTTTTACTGACAGATCCGAGCGCAAGACTACTATATAATGATCTGTTTGAACAGCTGGCAACAGCATCTGCTGAACAGGAAGATTTCTTCTCTCCTGAAGAAGCCGATCACCTGTTATCACAGATCAATGAAAAAAACAGTACACCAGGGCCACGCATCTACCCATTAAAGCCAATGCTCATTTGGGCAGCCGCTTGTGCAACGCTGCTATTATCGCTGCTCTCCTACCGCTTTTTTGTGACCACACACCAGACAGCTCATCAGAAAAACATGGCACAGCTAACACCTGCTGCTCAGCCAAAGTCCAATGTAATGCTGACCCTTTCTGATGGTAAACAGGTTTCGCTGGACAGTACGGAGGCAGGACGGGTCATTGAGGAGAAAGGCACCCACGCTGTTAACAGCAATAACGGGACACTTATTTATGCCGCCAACAACAAAGCAGGTGTAACACCGGAAATGGTATATAACACCCTTACTATACCAAGGGGAAAGCAATATAAAGTAGTATTACCGGATGGCAGCCAGGTGTGGTTAAATGCCGCTTCCTCTCTGCGCTACCCGACGCAGTTTCCTGATGGACAACGAAAAGTGGAATTATCCGGTGAAGCATATTTCGATATTACCAAAGATGATCGCAAACCATTTTTAGTAGTGACCACTCAACAAACAGTTGCGGTGTTGGGTACCAATTTTAACGTAAAAGCCTATACCGACGAGCCCTATATCAAAACAACATTAGTAGCAGGGAGTATAAAAATTAATCCATTAAACGGGATTACAGCAAGACTATTAAAACCAGGGGAACAGGCCATCCTGGAGAACAATGATTTACAGGTAAAAGCGGTAGACACCAAAGAAGATATTTCCTGGCGGTCAGATCTCTTTTATTTTTCCGACACAGATCTGCGGGAGATGGCGTATCAGCTGCAACGCTGGTATGATATTGAAGTGGACTTCTCCTCCCTTCCGGCCAAAAGACTATATGGGCAATTACCCCGTAGCACACCACTACCGGAACTGTTAAGCGCAATTGAGAAAACAACCAATATAAAATTTAAACTAAGCAATGGCCGGCTGTCTGTAGAGAAATAGTATCCGGTTTTTTATTTATCAACCATCATCATTTCACACCAGTAAAATTACATTTATGAGAATTCAACGTGGCCATCGTATGGGCCATTGGAAGCGCTATGCCTTGTGCATTACGTTTGCTGTCTTCCATTATCTGGCAACATCTGCCATTGGCTTTTCCCAGCAGGTAACTTTGAGTGTAAGTGGCGCGAGACTGGAGCAGGTGCTCGAGTCGATCAGAACGCAAACCGGTTACTCTTTT
>NZ_DATCVJ010000252.1:0-4859 GCF_036566945.1 Chitinophaga sp.
AGTATAATCCTGAACAAAGACAAAAATCAAACACCTACCGCGATAACAGAAATCTCCACATCTACTCCTTTGGGTAATCCGGCTACCTGCACCGTTTCCCTGGCTGGGAAGTCGCTGGTAAAATAACTGCCATATACTTCATTCACC
Source organism: Chitinophaga sp. (assembly GCF_036566945.1). Lineage (GTDB taxonomy): Bacteria > Bacteroidota > Bacteroidia > Chitinophagales > Chitinophagaceae > Chitinophaga. Next base: position 148 of record NZ_DATCVJ010000252.1, read on the forward strand.
TGGGGGAATGTTTTCATATCTGTTAAGAAGATGGTTGTTTTTACCACGTGCTGAAAACCAAGACCAGCTTCGGTAAGAATGGCCTGCAGATTTTTCATTACCTGGTGGGTTTCATTTACGATACCTGATTGAATCAGTTCGCCGGAAGCCGGGTCCAGGGCTATCTGGCCGGACACATACAGCGTGTTACCCGCTTTCACAGATTGGTTATATGGCCCAATAGGAGCGGGCGCATTGGTGGTGTTAATGATTTGCTTTTCCATATGAACGAAAGTAAATAATAATTGAGAACGCGCAAATGTCTGGCAGGGCAGATGTGCTATAATTAATGATTCTTTATTAGGTTTGCCGAAATTTAACGCATGAATATCCTGGTAATAGCAGATGCGCAACGGCATGAAGAATTGCAGCAGAAGGGAATGGCCACGCATCATGACATACAATGGAAAACGAGCCTGGAAGAGGTTTTATCTCTTAAAGTATTTGACCTGGTGCTGGATCTCATTTTTGATGACCGGCCGGAACATGCCCTGATGTATGCAAAGAATCCGGGAATTCCGGTGTTGGCAGGTATGGTAAAAACATCCTTGTCCGACATCATGAACCAGTTTGCCTTTGAACAGGGATTCAATATCATGGGTTGTAATTTTTTACCGGGGTTTGTGAATATGCCGGTGATGGAAGTAACGGTGATGGATGAAGGACAAAAGGAAACGTTGGATAACATTATGTATAAACTGGGCTGGGAATATGCGCTGGTGGCGGATGTGGTAGGTATGGTGACTCCCCGGGTGGTATGTATGATTATTAATGAAGCCTATCTCACGGAACAGGAAGGAACGGCTTCCCGGGAAGATATAGACACTTCCATGCGTTTAGGTACCAACTATCCTTATGGTCCTTTTGAGTGGAGTGAGCGGATTGGCATCCTGCATGTATATGAAGTATTAAAGGCCATACACGATGTTACCGGTGATGACCGTTATGAAGTGGCAGCCTCTTTACAAACAGCGTACGAAGCGATTTAAATTTTTACATGGCACTTATACTGAATATAGATACCGCAACAACTACTGGCTCTGTGAGTCTTTCCCGTGATGGGCAAGTGTTGCAGACGTTGGTGAATGAAAAGCAGCAGGATCATGCTGCTACGATGATTTTATTTGTACAGCAGATATTGAAAGAACAGGGCATTTTGCCGGCGGCGCTGGATGCAGTGGCGGTGAGTGCAGGACCGGGTTCCTATACCGGATTAAGGGTAGGAGTGGCTACAGCAAAGGGTTTGTGCTATGCCTGGAACAAGCCGTTACTGGCTATTTCTACTTTGCAAATGATGGCGCAGGGATTAGTGGCTACTATAAAAGATGAGGATGCGTGGTATTGTCCTATGCTGGATGCGCGCAGACAGGAAGTATTTATGGGATTGTATGATGCCCGCTTACAAGAGCTGATGCCGCCACAGGCCATGATCCTGGAACCTTCTTCACTGGAGGAGCAGCTGGCAGAAAAGAAAATTTACTTTTTCGGTGACGGCAGTCCTAAGTGGGAACTGATGTTATCTTCGCATAAAAATGCTATTTTTGTAAAATATGTAATAAGTGCAGCGCATATGGCACCACTTTCAGCGCAGGCATTCAATAAAAAAATGTTCGTTGATCTGGCTTATTTCAGTCCATTCTACCTCAAGCCATTTTATTCTCCTCAAAAACCCTGACACATAACGTTGTTTTGTCATGGAAGAGTCAAATTACATCTAATTTGCACATATCCGACGGTTATATATGATAAAATAAGGTATGGAAATTTTTTTTATTGTGATAGATATTATATTTTTGTATAAATCGATTACCGCAATTGTTGTCTAACTGTTTGCGAGTACTGTCCGTTGATCCCTTTCATTTCATCATTTTTTTAAAACTATTATGCGATGGAAAAAACATTATTAACTACCTCTTCTAATACTCTTATTATTTCTAGAGGTACCAATGAAAAAGACCAGATCAAATTGGATTACATTGCCGTCAAGAAGGCTGCTATGGTTTTACGTGCTATCAACCATAAGCTGCGCCAGCAGATGATTAAGCTGCTGGAAGACCACAAAAAAATGACCGTGACAGAGATTTATGTGAAATTGCGTCTGGAACAATCGGTAGCATCGCAACATCTCGCCATTTTAAGGCGCGCAGGCATTGTAATTACAGAAAGAGATGGTAAGTTTATTCACTACACCATCAACAAGCAACGTATTGCTGAGGTGGCGAAGTTTGTGGAAGAACTTGTTGGTTAAAAGTATTGCTCCGTATTACCTACGGAAGAAGATTATATAAAAAAGTAGCCATAAGGGCTACTTTTTTATTTTGGTATAGATTTTATCCATATCTACACCTCCTGAGAAGTTGTAAATTTGTAAAAATCAAAAACCATGTTCGTAAAACAATTGTACACCAACTGTTTGTCGGAAGCGGCATACTTCATTGAATCTGAAGGAGTTGCCGTTGTGATAGACCCGTTACGTGATATCGAAGTTTATCTTGATCTGGCAAAAGAACGCAACGCAACCATTCAATACATTTTTGAAACGCATTTTCATGCAGACTTTGTTTCCGGGCATCTGGACCTCGCTGCAGCTACCGGCGCAAAAATCGTTTTTGGCCCCGATGCTGTGACCAACTTTGAAACTTATGTAGCTAAAGACAACGAAACATTCAAGATCGGCGCCCTTACTATGAAAGTATTGCATACGCCTGGCCATACCCTGGAATCTTCCTGCTACCTGCTGCTCGATGAAAAAGAACAGCCTTATGCCATATTTACCGGAGATACTTTATTTGTAGGAGATGTAGGCCGCCCGGATCTTTTCAGCGGTGACCTCACCAAAGAAGAACTCGCGGGTTACCTCTTTGATTCTCTCAACAACAAGATTAAAACATTACCTGATCAGGTGATAGTGTACCCTGCACATGGCCCTGGATCTGCCTGCGGCAAAAATCTGGGACCTAATACCTATAGCACCATCGGTGATGAAAAAGCCACCAACTACGCATTGCTGGCTACAGATAAAGAGAAATTCATTGAAGAAGTAACCAGTGGTTTAACCACCCCTCCATCTTACTTCCCTATCAATGCTAAAATAAACAAGGAAGGATACGACGCACTGAAAGCAGTGATGGAAAAGGCGATGCAGCCACTTTCTCCTGCTGAATTTAAGGCAAAAGGTCAGGCAGGTGCGCTGATCCTGGATACCCGTCCGGCTACCGAATTTGGTGATGGATTTGTTCCGGGCGCTATCAGCATCGGTTTGGAAGGACGCTTCGCGGAATGGGCGGGTAGCCTGTTACCGTTTGATCAGGACATTATCCTGGTTACGCCTATTGGCAAAGAAGAAGAAACCGTTGTGAGAATGGCCCGTGTGGGATTTGATAACGTTACCGGCTATCTGAATGGCGGCTACCCCGCATGGGAAGCAGCTGGCGAAGCCAAAGACTTAATCATCACAGTAGAAGCAGATGAACTGGCCATGGACCTGCCACACGATCCAAACCTGGTGATCCTTGACGTACGCAAACCAATTGAATATGCCGATGGTCACATCAAAAATGCCATCAACATTTCGTTGGGTGATATGATGGATCCAGGAAAATTAGGTGATCTCGAAGATAACTTTAACCTGTATGTTCATTGCCAGGGTGGTTATCGTAGTATCATCGCCTGCTCTATCATGAAAAAGGAAGGTATCCATAATTTGCGTAACGTAGACGGTGGCTTCGCTAAAATGAAGGACCAGAAAGGTTTGCAGGTAGTACAGGAGAAAACGGTGCTGAACTAAGCATTACGAACTAAATATATCATTACGGACTTGCGGATAGATAGTTTATCGGATATCATGTTCGATACTGTCTGTCAACAAGTCCGTAATTCGTTATGATCGTTATTCAGCTGCGCTGCCGTTGATCTCAGCAGCTTATCAGCTGTGCTTTGCTATCCTTCTTTTTGGCGATTCGCCGCGTATTTGTTAACTTCTTCTTACAAAATTGTTTGGGCATGACTACCAAAACCCTGGCAATAGCCTCCATACTCTCCATAGGCGCGTTTATATTCGCCTGTAAACCATCCGATGCAACGTTGAAAGCAGAAGTGAATGAAAAATTGAGCCTGGTTCCCGGCATCACTGCTGATGTGAAAAACGGTGTAGTGATTCTCACAGGAGAAGTAAGCGATGAAGTAGCTAAATCCGCTGCTGAGGAAGCTTTGAAAGGCGTGAGAGGAGTAAAGTCCGTACAGGATAATATCACCATAAAGGCGCCGTTGCCGCCGGAAGTACCTGAAGCGCCGGTGGCGGCGATCAATCCGGATGAAATACTTAAAAAGAGGCTGGACTCCGTGTATGCGGCCAACGGATTTACAAATGTTACCGTGACTATCGACAATGGAGAAGTAACACTCGATGGTACGGCTAAAAAGAAACAACTAAAGAAAGTGGCGCGGATCGCGCAACAGTTTGGCGCGAAGAAAGTAATGAATAATGTGAAAGCAAAATAGCGCGATTCCAGTGGCCGGGCGTGATGTGTTGCCTATGCACGAACCATTGCGGGTAACATCTCCCTAAAGCCTCCTAACAGCACCCTGGAATGATCTGCAGCGATACACGAACCATTGCGGGCAACATCTCCCTAAAGCCTCCTAACAGCACCCTGGAATGATCTGCAGCGATA
>NZ_DATCVJ010000253.1:0-11442 GCF_036566945.1 Chitinophaga sp.
AAACGATCTAATTCAAAATTATAATATAAAAATCAGGTTGCGTGTGAAGTAAATTATAATACTTTTGTGGCGAAACTAAGATCCCCATAAAATTCTTTCCTGCTATGTCAATCTGGTCTGTGATATTTTGGACAAGTATTATACTCGTATGCTATAGTTATGTAGGATATGGTATTCTTCTCTACATCGTCATCCGCATAAAACGTTTATGGCAGGGCAATAGCGCTCCTAAAGACCCTACATTTGAACCCGAAGTTACTTTCCTCGTAGCGGCCTATAATGAAGAAGATTTTATTGCTGAAAAGATAGTCAACTCTCTTTCTCAATCTTATCCGAAAGAGAAAATACAATTCATTTTTGTTACTGACGGTTCTGCTGACCGCACCAATGAGATCATTTCTCAGTACCCGGCAGTACAGCTGTTATACGACCCGCAACGCAAAGGTAAAATGGCTGCAGTCAACCGTGCGATGGCATTGGTAAAAACACCTTTCGTGGTATTATCTGATGCTAATACCTTATTAAATCCGACTGCTGTAGCCCTGTTGATGAAACGCTTTGAAGATGACCAGGTAGGCGTGGTAGCCGGAGAAAAGAAGGTAATGCCCACCACTGGCGCGGCCGAAGCGCAGGGAGAAGGTATGTACTGGAAATATGAGTCCCTGTTGAAGAAGTGGGATGCAGAACTCTATAGTGTGATGGGCGCTGCCGGCGAATTGATAGCGATCCGCACCGCGTTATTTGAGCAGCTGCCGGAAGACACGATCCTAGATGACTTCATGCTTTCCTTCCGCATCAACATGAAAGGATATACGGTGATGTACGAGCCGGCAGCGTACGCAATGGAAACTTCTTCCGCCTCACTGGGCGATGAATATAAAAGAAAAGTAAGGATCTGTGCCGGAGGCTTTCAATCAATGGGCCGTTTACTTCCATTACTAAATCCATTCAGGTATCCAAAAATAACCTGGCAATATATTTCACACCGGGTACTCCGATGGACACTGGCGCCTCTTGGCCTGTTGATGGCCCTGGTCAGCAATCTTATTCTTATCGTGACAGTGCCCAATGACATCTATATAATAACCGGCATCGCGCAACTATGTTTTTATACGGCTGCATTGGCTGGTTATGTCCTTACGGTTCGACAAATAAAAGCGAAGTATCTCTATATCCCTTTTTACTTTGTTTTTATGAATGTAACCGTATTTATAGGATGCATCCGTTTCCTCCGGAAACGACAGTCAGCCGTATGGGAACGTGCTCAACGTAGTGTGGCTGTACAATAATGAAAGGGGCGTCGCATTTCACCAGCTAAACAATTGCGTTTACCAACCAAAAACGACCGTTTGCAAAAAAAATCTTAATATATATAAACAGTTATTTAATTTAGCAGCTGTTCTAACTTAAAGTCACCAAATCATAAATTGTCAATGAGCCGAATTTAGGATACACCATTCACAGTGAATCGTTTTTGAACACCAGTAATATTCCAATACCTTATCCTTCGACAAAGCCCCACACCACTATTGGATTAAACTCCAAAGTAGGAATTAATTTTTACCATCTCCTCTGAACTACAAGTCTTTCCGGGTATCCGGAAGCGTGCTTGTTATATCTCATTTTCCTATGGTTATCAAAAATAACCGGGGATCACATAACATACATATTTCCATGAATCGAACTTTACACCGCTTAATTCTCCTGATGCTTTTCTGGCTAAGTGCACCCCACGTCCAGGCGCAGTCAGCATTAAATCCCAGTGATCCTGTTATCACTTACAATCCCAATCTTCCACCTGCTGCTCCCCAGTATGATAAGATCACTAAATGGGTGAGAACAGTGAGGATGAGTTATAACACGGACTCCTACAAATGCTACATTTATAAGAACATGGCATTTCGTATTAAATTCCCTAAAACATATGTTCCGGGAGTTAATGACGGAAAGAAATATCCCATGTACTTATTCTTCCATGGCGTAGGTGAAAAAGGAACTATTTATGATAATGAATACCACTTGCTCTGGGGAGGACAAACCTGGGCGAGTCGCGTTGATAATGGAACATTTGATGGATACCTCATATATCCCCAAAGCCAGGGTGGCTTCTGGGGCGCTAATGATTATGATAATCTGAAAGAAGTAATAGACTCTATCGTTACCAGTGCCAAAGGAGATCCGGATCGCTTGTGCGTAAACGGTTTATCCGGCGGTGGTTGGGCTACCTGGGAGTTTACGATGCGTTATCCGCAGTTAACAGCAGCTTCCCTGCCAATGAGTGCGATGGCAATAGATTACGCCAATCACATTGACTCCTACAAGTTCATACCCATGTGGTTGTTCCAGGGTGGTCTGGATGGCAATCCGGCACCATATACCACCAACCAGGTAGTGGCGCAGATACAGGCCGCCGGTGGTAATTTTAAGTTAACTACGTATCCCAACGATGAGCATAATACCTGGGTAGACGCCTGGAATGAACCGGATTTCGCGCCGTTCATGCTCAGTGCTAACAGGCTCAATCCATACCCCTTGTTTGGCTCCGCTACCTTCTGTCCGGGCCAGACCATTACCATTGGTATATCTCCCGGATACCTGCAATACGAATGGCAGAAAGATGGTGCTACTATCAGCACCAGTACTGCAAATTCTATTGTAGTGACTACACCAGGCAGTTACAGAGTAAGAGCACAATTACCAAATGGCTGGACCAGCTGGTCTCCTGCCCCACTGGTGATCAGTTACAAACCAGCATCGCCGGCACCGGTTATTACTACGGTTCCGACCATTGCCAGCAATGTGCTGCCAGCTCCGGATGGCTCCACGAATATTACATTACAGGTACCTGCAGGCATGGATTCATATGAATGGCTCCGTGCGGGTAGCACTACTGTAATCGGTACCACCAATACCTTGACCACGTCTACTGTCGGTGCTTATGTAGTACGCGTAAAAGCGCCCAACAATTGTATAGGTTCCTATTCAGACACCTTCAGAGTGGTTGGCAGTACCGGTATCAACGGACCAGATCCAATTAGTGGCCTGGTGGTAAACAGTTTCACCAAAACGCAGATCGCACTGTCATGGGTAGAAAATGCCACCCCTGCCTATAATGAAAAATACTTTGAAATCTACCGGGCCACACAGGCTGGTGGACCATATATACTCGTAGGAAAAAACAGCGCCAACGTTGTTACTTTTACGGATATTAATCTCATTCCAAATACCAACTATTTCTACAGGGTACGCCCGGTAAATGATAATGCTGCAGGACCGCTATCTGCGGAAGTGAAAGGCACCACAGCATTAGACAGCTCCGCTCCTTCTGCCCCTCCTTCATTGGTCATAACCAGCTTTACAAACAATCAGGTTATTTTAACCTGGACGGCCGCTACTGATGATGCAGGGATTGCAGGTTATGATATCTATGCTAACAATGTACTGAAAACATCCGTTGGCAATGTGCTAACCGCTACCGTAACAGGACTCGCAGATGGTACCCTGTATAATTTTTATGTGAAGGCAAAAGATGTGTCGGGAAAATTCTCTACACAAAGTAACCAGGTGACGATAAGGACCAGGAAAGCCAACCTTTCTTATAATCTCTACAATGGTACATGGTCAAACCTTCCGAACTTTACTTCGCTTACACCGGTACAAACAGGAAAAGCATACGTTCCGGACCGGTCAATCGTACCTGCAGCTACTACCACCAACTATGCAGTGATGTGGACTGGCTACATCCGTATACCAGTAACGGGTACGTATAAGTTCGAAACAAATTCGGACGATGGCAGCAAACTGTATTTCAATAAATCCTACTCCAATAGTGCTATTGCTACGGTGAATAATGACGGCGCACATGCTGCACAATTTGCCTCCGGTACAGTGATTGCGAATGCAGGTATATATCCGATTACCATTACTTACTTCCAGGCGGGCGGCGGCGCCACCATGGAAGTATACTGGACCAGCACGGCGGCAGGAATACCTAGCAGACAATTAATACCGTACGATGCCTTTGTAGACACATCAATAGTGAATGGTACCGCACCAACTGCACCAACGGGGCTGGCAGTAGCGGTAAATAATTACAGTAAGTTAAACCTGACGTGGACAGACAAGAGCAATAATGAGACAGGGTTTGAAATTTACAGAAGTACTTCCAGTGGAGGAACGTATACCATTGTAGCGACGGCGGCAGCCAATGCCGTTAGTTACACGGATACGGCATTAAATGCCTCGACGGCGTACTACTACAAGGTCAGGGCAATAGGCCTCTATGGTGAATCTGCTTATACGTCTGTAGCCAATGCTACAACAGCAGCCAAACCACTGCCACCTGCAGTACCGACCAATCTCGCTACCCAGGCTATTTCTACCCAGATCGTGAAATTAACCTGGACAGATAATTCAACTATCGAAACTGCTTACGAAGTACAACGTTCATTGAATGACAGTACTCATTTCAGCGTGCTGAAAACATTAGGTGCTGTTGTATCCGGACAGGGAACTTTCTCTGACTCTTCATTGGTGGCTAATACAGTCGCCTACTATAAAGTAAGAGCTTCCGGAGAAGGTGGATACTCTAACTTTACCGCAGCCGTAAAAGCTAAATCGCTGAACAATCGTCCGGTAATCACTGATATTACCAGTCAGACCATCCGTTACGGCACTATCCAAAACATACCGTTGGCCGCCACAGATCCTGATAACGATCCTATTATTTTCAGCCTGTATAATGCACCGGCATTCCTTTCCCTGCAGCTTAACGCAGGAATTACGACCCTGAATATTGCACCAACAGCTGCACAACAGGGTACGTATAATGGTGTGGGTGTAATCGCTTCAGATAATAATGGCGGTAGTGATACCACCCTCTTTAACCTCCTGGTTAACGATAACTATCCACCGGTAATAGATTCTATCCCGGCGCAAAGTGTGGATGAAGGCGCTACCAGAACTATTAAACTGAGTCTGAAGGACCTGAACCCGGGTAATACCTTTACCTGGACAGCGATACAGCTGCCATCTTTTGCAACGCTCCTGAGCCAGAACGATACCTGCCGCATCACGGTTCAACCAGGATTTGCAGCTTCCGGCACCTACACCGTTAAGGTACAGGCAAAGGATAACCAGGGCGGAATAGATACCCGTAGCTTTGTATTAACGGTAGTGGATAAACCAACTCCTAACTACAAGCTGTTCCTGAACTTCAAGCTGAATAACAATGCACCGGCTCCATGGAACAATATTTCCAGTACCACTACTACCGGATTGAAAGACGATAACGGCCAGGTAACCACTGCAGGATTGACCTTTGATGAAACCTGGTGGGCTTCCGGCACAGAAGGTGCAAACACTGGCAATAACAGCGGCATATATCCCGATGCAGTCATGAGTGAATATCTCTACTTTGGTTCATTGCCAGGCTTCTTTACCGGAGCACCTGCTATGCACGGACATATCACCGGACTGGAAACAAACAGGACATATTCCATTAAATTCTTCTCCAGCAGTAAATGGTGGGCGCCACAGCCAGACAATGGCAGCACCCAGTATACTATTAATGGTGTCACCAAGTCATTAAATGTTCAAAACAACAGCACTAACACGGCTGTTTTTGAAAACCTGACAGCTGATGCCAATGGTGAAATCAAATTCACCCTCAGTGTACCAGCAGGCGGCCAGGTAGGTTATCTGAATGCCATGGAACTGAACGCAGGCGGAGCAGGTGACAGCATTGTGGTGAACTTGCCACCGGATATCGCACCGATTGCCAATAAAACAATGGTGGCCGGCGATACCCTGCGCGTTGCAGTTACCGGTACAGATCCGGAAAATGATGCCATCACTTATACAGGCTTCAACCTGCCTTCATTTGTTACCCTGGTGCAATCTCCTGGTAACGTCTACCTATTTGCATCCCCTGCTACCAGCAATACCGGTCAGTTTAATAACATCGGTGTTATTGGTACTGATACACATGGTAACAGTGATACTTCTAAATTTAGTCTTACTATCACTGCACCTGCAGGTGGTGATACCTCAGGTTACAAATTGTTCCTAAGCATTAAACAAAACAGTACAGCACCAGCGCCATGGAATAATATCACCGGCAGTCTTACCACCGCCCTGAAAAATGATAAGGGACAAACTACTTCCGCAGGATTGAAGTTTGATGAAACCTGGTGGGCTACCAACGGCGAAGGCACTACTACCGGCAATAACAGCGGTGTGTACCCTGATGCAGTCATGAATGACTACCTGTACTTTGGTTCACTGGCTGGCTTCTTCACCGGAGCTCCTACCATGACCGGTCACCTGACAGGTCTGGAACCAGGTAAAACATTCACCGTGAAATTCTTCTCCAGCAGTAAATGGTGGGCACCGCAGCCGGACAATGGCAGCACTAAGTTTACCATCAATGGAGTGAGCCAGACACTGTATGTACAAAACAACACCACCAATGTAGTGTCGTTCGCAAACCTCACACCTAGTGCGAGTGGTGAGATCGTATTTACAATGAGTATTCCTGCCGGTGGACAGGTAGGCTACCTGAATGCCATAGAAGTAAATGCAGGAAGTAGCACGCAACCTACCAATAATCACGCACCTTCCATCACTGATATCAGCAATCAAAGCCTGGATGCAGGTACAAGTCTGAATATCCCTGTGACAGCAACAGATGTCGACGGAGATCCGATCACTTACAGTACCCTGAATCTTCCATCCTTTGTAACACTGGTACAATCTGGCGGCAGCGTATCGCTTGCTGTGGCCCCGGCTATCAACAACGCAGGCGTATATAATAATGTAAGCGTAATTGCCAAAGATTCTTATGGCACCGCTGATACTACTACGTTCAACATAACCGTGAATGCTCCGGCAGGTTCCGGTAGCAGTTACAAACTGTTATTGAACTTCATGCTCAATGCAAGTGCACCGGCTCCATGGAACAACATTTCCAGCCGTACGACTACCAATCTCAAAAATGATCAGGGACTGGCTACGGGTGTCGGATTGACTTTTGATGAAACCTGGTGGGCTGCAGGCGTTGAAGGTGCTACTACCGGCAACAACAGCGGCGTATATCCAGACGTAGTACTCAGTCAATACCTCTACTTTGGTTCATTGTCAGGCTTCTTCACGGGTGCTTCTGCTATGCACGGACATTTAACCGGATTAAGTGCCAATACCACTTATGTTATCAAGTTCATGTCCAGCAGCAAATGGTGGGCACCACAACCAGATAACGGCAGCACACAATTCACGGTGAATGGTGTAAGCAAAACACTGAACGTTCAGAATAATACCGCCAATACCGCCGACTTTATCAATCTCACGGCAGATGCAAACGGTGAAATCGCATTTACCTTAAGTATCCCAGCCGGTGGACAGGTAGGTTATCTGAACGCCATGGAAATAGGTGTTACGCCTAATAACCCGGGAAATCTCGCTAATAATAACCTGTTGATGAGTAGCAATCCTATCACTGCGTTATCCAACAACAATATGGCGACGAAGGGCAGCTTACAGGCTACCGTATATCCTAATCCTTTTGTAGACAATCTGGCCATCGATGTGACACTGCAGAAACCAGCAGCCACTATGCTGATAGAGATCAGCGATATGAATGGAAAAATGCTCTATAACGAAATGAAGAAGAATATACCGGAAGGTAAAAACCTCCTCAGAATCGATACCCAGCGATTTGTTAATATGACGGGTATGTATATCTTGAAAATCACTTCTTCTACAGGTGAAACCAAGAGTATTAAACTCATGAAAAAATAATCATAGGTAGTATAACAGATGGTAAAAAAAGACCGGCCCGGAGCATTCCTGGCCGGTTCTTTTTTTTGTAAATCATTACGTTACCCCTTAAACCAGCGCGATTACCAAGTATTTTTTATGTTTCGCTTAAAAATAAAGTGTCTTTTAATATAATCTTTTACCTTTGAATTATAACCGGATACACCAGGGCCAACTTATGCTCCAGGTAATCTCTTCTGTAACCTCATCCTCCGACAAAACCATAAGAAGCTTTCCGGCGATTGCCTGAAACCATCTTATTTTTTTTCCATCTCCTCTGATATTCCAGTTACCATACCGGGAACATGGCATCTATGCAATACGCGTATTTCCACCCTGTATATCATATTAAAATGTAGTTAAAGGAAAATTTCTATATGGATATCGTGTATTTTATAAAGGCATTATTAAAAAAGAAATGGTGGATCCTTTTCAGCACCATTGCTGCAATAGCTGGAGCATTTGCCTTTACCATCGGCAAGCCCAAACTGTATGCCTCTACAGCGCAGATGGCCACAGGCTTTACCATGAATGAGCAAATCAAATTGCGCGAGGAGAATTTAAATTTGTTTGAAGCAGATGTAAAGTTCGATAACGTTATTGAAACGATGAACTCCCCTCTCGTGATAGGCCTGCTCGCCTGTGACCTGATGATACATGATCTTTCCACCAATAAGCCATTCAGACATCTTAGCGAAAAAGACCTTAATAAACCAGAATATAAAAGCGCCAACAAAGAGGAGATCCTTCGTGTTTGCCGCCAGAAGAGTGATTCGCTGCAAATACTTTCTTCTTCCATACCTGAAGAAAGGAAAGTGCTGGAGTTTATGAAACTGTATAAATACGACTATGAAGGCATCCGCAAAATGGTGTTTACCAGTCGCTTGTCAAGAACCGACTACATTAATATCAACTGCTACTCCGAAAATCCTGATTTATCTGCCTATACCGTAAATATGCTCTATAAAGAATTTTTACGTTTCTACCGGAGCTCCCGTTCTGAGCGCTCAGTAGAAAACGTGGAAACCTTCGAGGCACTGGTAAATCAGAAGAAACTGGAGCTTGATCAGAAAATAGAGGCCCTGAGGGGATATAAAACAGCTCAAGGTGTACTGAACGTAGAAACAGCCAGTGGCAATGAATGGGACCTGATCAAACAGTTTGAAAAATCTGTATCAGACGAAAGAGCTAATTACAACAACTTACTGGCTTCCCTGGAAAATGTAAACACACAGCTGGCGCAGATGAATAGTGGGAAACCAACCTATTCAAACTCCAATGCTGACATCCTTACTTTAAGAAAACAAATCAACGACCTGAATGATGAATACGTTCGTACCGGCTCTACCGACAACGGCCTGGCAGATAAGATAAAAGTACAGCGCAGCAAATTGCAGAAAGCGATGATGGATGCTTCTACTCCTAATGGTAAAGTAACTACCAAAGAAGAACTTATTCAACGCAAAGGTTCATTGGAAGCAGAGGTGAGTGCATCAAAACTTAATATCAATACCCTGGATACCAAAATCCGTAATCTCCGTGCTTCTGTTGGATCATATGCCAACAAGGAAGCGACCGTAGGCACCCTGCAGCAGGAAGTTTTACTGGCCCAGGATGAATACAATAAATTAAAAGAAAAACTGGGTTCCGCACTGGATAACCGGAATGTTCCCCAGGATAATTTCCGTCAAACATTGAAAGGTCAGCCGGCATTCACGCCTGAATCATCCAAGCGTCTGGTGATTATGGGCATGTCAGGTTTCGCGGTATGTATGCTTTGCTGCATCGGGATATTATTCAAAGAGTTCACAGATAACTCCGTTAAATCCCCTTCTATCTTCAATCGCACCTCCAACCTTAAACTCATTGGTACCATCAATCATACCAATCTGCAGAAATATAACCTGCTGGAAATATTACAGAAAAAATCAGACGAAGCCCAGTGGCTTAAAAGACAGAATGTGTTCCGGGAATTATTGCGTAAGCTGCGGTTTGAACTGGAAAACAGTGGAAAGAAAATCTTCCTTTTCACCAGTACCGAACCACAGCAAGGTAAAACCACCCTGCTGCAGGCAGTTGCGCACAGCCTTAGTTTGAGCAACAAAAAGGTGCTGGTCATTGATACCAACTTCTGTAACAATGACGTCAGCGTACAAATGGATGCCAAGCCTACATTGGAATTTTTCTCTGTACCACCGGAAGAATTCAGTATTGAAAAAGTGAGAGAAATAGTCACCTCCTACCCGACTCCTGGTATAGAAATAATTGGATGTAAGGGCGGAGATTATACGCCTTCAGAAATATTACCTCCTAATCACCTGCTTAATTACCTCGGGGAGTTGAAAAAATATTACGATTACATTTTGATGGAAGGAGCTCCACTGAATGATTTCACCGATAGCCGCGAGTTATCTGCTTATGCAGAAGGCGTTATCGCTATTTTCTCTTCCCGTTTAAAAATGAAACAGATTGACAGGGAATCTTCTGAATTCCTGGAGTCATTAGGCGACAAGTTCCTGGGAGCGGTGTTAAATGATGTTAGAGAAGATTTCATTGAATTATGATCTTACTACTATGAATGTGCAGAAAAAATTCAACGCCTTTAGTTTGCGCCCCGAAAAAAATGATGCACGTTATGCATGGATAGACTATGCGAAAGGTATAGCGATTATCCTGGTAGTATACAGACATATCGCCTATGGCCTTGATACATGGGGCATTTCATTACCACACGGTGTACTGGCAACAAATGATATGTTATATAGTTTCCGTATGCCCCTTTTCTTTTTGCTCTCTGGTGTATTTTTCAGTAAAAGCATTGCGAAAAGGGGTGTTAAGAGTTTTGTGTTCTTAAAAATCAATACTTTATTATATCCCTACCTGTTATGGGCCATCATACAAATCAGTTTGCAAATTGTGTTTTCCAGGTTCGCTAATTCGGACCGGTCAGCGGAAGATTTTCTGAATATTTTTCTGCAACCAAGAACACTGGATCAACTCTGGTATCTCTTTGCACTATTTAATGTAACCATGCTTTATACGCTCATTTCAGTAATAACGGGTAATAAAAAAATATGGCAGTTGCTGACAGGCTTAGTATTCCTGGGGCTTGCGCCTTATATTCAGAATTTTAGCACGCTTTACGATATCGCACTTCATTATATATTTTTTGCCATCGGAGATATCGCAGCAGGTTATTTTTTACGGGAGCAAACACAACAAGCATTTGCCAAACCCAAAAATCTATTGCTGCTAGCGCCGGTTTTTGGTTTGCTGCAGTGGTATTACCTGTATCATCAGCATATGAATGGATACCTTTTTATGATCATTGCATTAATCGGGTGCCTGTTCGTGATACTACTGGCTTCCTGGCTCGCCGCCATCAGGAAGATGGAATTCTTACCTGTGATAGGCCATTACTCATTATACGTTTACCTGCTGCATGTAAGCATTTTCGCAGGCTTGCGGGCAGTATTACTACAGCTGGGAGTAGACAATGGTATCGCGCTGTTGCTGATACTGATCCCATCATCTATTTTCTTGTCAATTATTGTATACCGGATATGCGTGCTACTGAAATGTACTTTCCTCTTCAAAGGAAGCTTAGGCGAGCACCACACATCTAAA
>NZ_DATCVJ010000254.1:0-11514 GCF_036566945.1 Chitinophaga sp.
AGGTAGTTATATACATTCAACTGCTTATTCCCTTGTATTGTCACGAATTTTATTTTTGAATACAGAGGTGAATTGCTAAAAAAGTTACCCAAATCCAAATCAGAAATGAATTCCATATTGTAGTTTTAAAAGGCTGATCTCAAAATACTATTTTTTTGAAAACTTGAGATAAGATCAAAGAGTAGTAACTTATTAAAAGCTCGTTAATCTGTATAAAGTACGCGAAGAAATGACGCGTACAATCGGAACTCGACTAAAAAAGAAGACCTCGCGCTTGGCGCGAGGTCTGTAAGTCTTCTGTGATCCCGCTGGAATTACAAATAAAATCTCTTCAGAATTTAATTTTTAAATATTGTAAATTAGTATCGATAAGTCAACCCGAATAAAACTAAGTAACCACGAATCGCAATTTCGCACTTTGATAGACTAACAAATAGACCAAAAACAAAAAACCCGCGCCAAGCGCAGGTTTCCAGTTTCTCCAGTGATCCCCTTGGGACTCGAACCCAAGACCCATACATTAAAAGTGTATTGCTCTACCAACTGAGCTAGGGAATCATTTCCCCCTAAAGGGAGCGCGAAAGTAAACATTTTTTTCAAATTCCAAGACTTCTCACAAAAAAAACTCACTCCGCGTGTATAATTTTCTTCAGGAGAGATATTTGCCCGAGATGATAGTGCGTATGTTCGGTAACGCCCAGTAAATTCCGGCAATAACTGCCGTATTTAGGGTCGGCAAAATCCTGTAGTAGTGTTGCTTCCTCTAATTGTTCAATAAGTACGGCGAGTTGGTCCGCCTCTGTTAAGGCTTTGTTGACCAGCTCCTGCCAGGCTTCTTCAGAGGTGATAGCAGGCAGATCGAAGCTGAATTTATCGCTGGCGTTTAAAGGTGCTCCTTCGAGGACTTTTAAAATAGCACTCACATAATAGTTAATATGAAACACTAACACTGCGATGGTGTTGAGATCGTATACCTTTGTGGTGGCTTGTTTCCAGTTAATATCTTTGAGTGTATCCTTTAGGTTTACGCTCGTCCAGTTACCTCCAAAATGAACATCTCTGAAATGTTTCGATATTTGTTTTGTTGCTATCATGTTATAAGAATTGTGTTAAACGACAGTCAGTATGCTTTTCAATTGGGGGGCAAAGCTCAATCCCCATTTGTCAACAGCCGCAATCAGCGGCAGGAGTGTTTTTCCTGATGCGGTGAGATAGTATTCTACTCTTAAGGGCACTTCTGCATACACGTTTTTCCCTAATACCCCATGCTGTTCCAGTTCTTTCAAATCCTTTTGTAATACCCGACGGGTGATACCGTTAATGGCATTCACCAGGTCTTTGGGACGTTTTATTCCTTTGGAGATTTCATCGAGTAAACAAAACTTCCATTTAGAACCGATTACTTCCATCGCTATGGTAAGACCACAATTATAATCAATGGGGATTTTTCGCTGATACATATGCTACTGCTACTTTAGGTGTACAAAATTAACAAAACGACCACTCACGGGCATAGTGATAAATTAATCACTGACTGATTAATTTGACCCTTATTGGTCAATCAGTGTACGATTTTCATATTTGCTAAAATATAAAAAAAAGATGAAGAAGACATTGGTGATCATCATTCATTCCAGCCTGGAAACCTCCCTGATCAACAAACGGTGGGTGGAAGAATTGAAAAAACATCCTGAAAAATATACCTTACACGATCTGCATCGCTTATATCCGGATGAAAAAATTGATGTAACGAAAGAACAGGAAATAATAGCCGCCTATGATAAGATGATATTCCAGTTTCCTTTCTACTGGTTTAACTGCCCACCACTTTTCAAAAAATGGCTGGATGAAGTATTGACGCAGGGCTGGGCATATGGCGCCGGCAGCGGCTATCAAATGGCCGGGAAGAAAATAGCATTGGGTATTTCCGCCGGCATTAATAAAGAAGATTATACCACCTCCGGAAGATATAAATACACGCTGGCGCAACTCACCGCTCCATTTGAAATAACTTTTAACTACATAAAAGCCGAGTATAAATCATTCTTTGCCTTTTATGGTGTGGAGCATCATCCTACAACAGCACAGGTAGATCAAAGCGCCGGAGATTATATGGCTTTCATAGATGGCTTATAAAAAAGATGTCCTTAAAATTAAAAACGTGATACCATCCTTTCAAATGGTATCACGTTTTTAATACGATGTCTTTACACCTTCAGAAATACCTTCTTTTTATACATGAAGTACAGGAACAGCCACTTTACAAATACAAGGGAGATCGCCAGCGCCACTGCGCCGAATGGATCACCCACCAATTGTCCCAGCCATTTAAAAAATGCGTTGTTGGTATAACTCCAGTCAATGAAATGCGCAGAAATATAAATGAGGATAGAATTCATCCCAATCACCCGGAAGAAAAACGCCCATTTTTTATATCCCAATATATCAATCACGTAATAGAAAAGTGCGAGCAACAACAAGCTGATACCACCTACCTGCAGCACAAATGAGCTGGTCCACAGATTTTTATTGATAGGAAAATCCAGATTCCATAACTGAGCCAGCACTAAAAACACCACACCGGTAAGCGCCATCAAGCCTACCTTTTTCATGGGTGGCATAGGACTGTTACGTAATAAATTACCGGTAAGAATTCCCAACATGGCGGTACTGATAGCAGGGAACGTAGAAGCAAATCCTTCCGGATCGTGAATGCCCAGATACAACTTACCCGGAACAACCAGGCGATCCACATAAGAGGCAAAATTGCCTTGCATGGTAAGATCACCAGGCGCAAAACCGGGTGCCGACGTAAACTTGAGCAGCAACCAGTAAGTGACAATGATCCCTACAAACCAGATCATTTGCGCCCGCTCCTTTGTATACAGGTAAATAATATTGGCAAACATATAGGCCAGACCAATCCGCCCCAATACACTACAAAAACGTATTTCTGAGATGGGATGTAGTTGTAGCCCATTGTTATAAATGATTCCCAACAACACCAGGATCAGTCCTCTTTTTATGACACGCAGCAAAAGCTGGCTCCGGTTCTTACCTTTCTCTAACTCACGCCCAACAGAATACGGCGTTGAAACACCCGCCATAAACAGGAAAAGCGGGAAAATGAGATCATAAAAGTGAAAACCATTCCAGTCGGGATGCTCCAGCTGTACGGCTATCGCCTCCCAAAAAGGCGACCCGGTAGCTTTGGCAATCTCGTGGAAGATAGCTCCCCCACCCATAATCCAGAACATATCAAATCCCCGGAGGGCATCTAATGAGTAAAGCCGGCCTTTCTTTTCACCTTCACCAGTGGTTGCAGCTACTTCCCCGGCTTGCAACGGAAATGTTGTTAATGTAGGCATGAATGATTCGTTATAATTCAAAGACTTTGGTTGCACGCAGCATACAAGCTACTAAAAATGAAATTAAAAAAAATTAAAAATTAACCGGGACTTTTTTTGGGGCAATGCTAATCCTTACCTGTCAGCCATTTCCGCCAATAATCCGCCATCCAGGGGACAATGTTCTCTTTAACATAGATAGCCTTCATAAAATACCCTATATTTATTATGCTACCCAGGCTTTCTATTTCAACCCGTATAAATTGCTTTATGCCAACAGCTATCCATGTCTACCTGCGTTTTTTTATGGCGATGCTCTTTAGCGTCAGTGCAGCATCTGCATTTGCCCAACGCCATCCGAATTATACCGAATCTGCCGTAGGAACGTATACGTTGCCATCTCCCTTCATCAACAGCCATAACAAAAAAGTAAAGACCAGGGCAGACTGGAATGGCCGATGCCGGAGTGAAATATTAGCGCTGTTTAAAGAAAATATGTACGGTCAGTTTCCGGGGCCATCTTCGCAGTTACATTTTGCCGTGCAGAAAATTGATAGTAATGCTGTTGAAGGGCTGGCCATTTCCAAACAGGTGCGCATTTATTTAGCGGCTGGTGACCAGGGGCCTTACATAGACCTGTTACTGTATGTTCCGTCCCACGCCACCAAACCGGTTCCGGTATTCACGGGCTTTAATTTTAAAGGAAATCAATGCGTAAGCACGGATCAAAACATTATCATCTCCCAAAATTATCTTGATTTACTACACCTTAAAAACGAAAACGCCACTCCCGTAAGAGGTGATCAGGAAAAATGCTGGCCGGTGAAAACCCTCATGGAACACGGATATGGATTAGCCACCGCTTATTATGGTGATCTGGAGCGGGATGATCCGGACGGATGGAAAACGGGCATCAGAAGCACGTTGGCCGGGCAGCTGCAGCTAAAAGATACCGACTGGTGCGCCATGGGTGCCTGGGCCTGGGGGCTGTGCCGCATCCTCGATTATCTTGAAACCGACAAAGCAGTGGATGCCACAAAAGCAATCGTAATAGGTCATTCCCGTCTTGGTAAAATCGCGCTATGGGCCGGCGCCAACGACATCCGCTTTGCAGCCATCATCTCCAATAATTCCGGTGAAGGCGGAGCCGCGCTAACAAGAAGAAACTACGGACAAACATTAAAGGGTATGACCACCTCATTTCCTCATTGGTATATTTCGAAGTATAAAAGTTATGCGGATGATGTCAATGCCCTCCCGATAGATCAACACATGCTATTGGCACTGCTGGCTCCACGTCCTCTATATGTAGCCAGTGCCACCAACGACCGCTGGTCAGATCCCTATGGCGAATTTCTGAGCGCAAAAAATGCGGAACCCGTGTATGCGCTGTTTGGCAAAAAAGGTATGGAGACTGATACCATGCCCGCTCCTGACAAGTCTGTTGGAAATACCATCCGGTATCATATTCGCACCGGCGACCACGATATTGTACACTTCGACTGGATGCAATACCTACAATTCGCAGATGACCTGCTGAAGTAATACGGCAAAGCGGTCATCTTTATTAAAAAAGATGACCACTTTGTTCGTCTCAAAACGTGCTTGTATTGTATAGGTAAAGGGTAAGGAGGTTTATATTAAGATGACAAACAACAGAAGGACATTCTTTCAATGCCCTCTGTTGATTTGTACATGGATAAGCACTAATACATGGATGAATGATTACTGTTATATCCCCGCAAAACGCGGAGCTATGTTCCTTAAAATGGCGGAAGGAGTGTTGGCAATCTTATCCACGACCAGTACCTGATACTTGCTTTGGCCGCAATTCTCAACAAGGTATAAGTCCTCTTTCAATCGTTAAAATGCCATTTTATAACTGCATTGAAAACAAGATAAACTGCATCCAACAGGTCCTTTTTCGATACATAACCGTTTGTTTATATGTTTATTCGTATATTTATCCGACCAAGGGCGTTTTACGAATTTGTAATTGTAGTTGACCCGGTAGTAAAAACATTCGTTCCTATTAAATATAGTATGTTCCTATATTCCTTTTATTCCACTCATCGCTCCATGGCCAATCCGGTATGCAAACTGGTGCTCCTGCTTTTATTTCTATTGCCTGTTACGGCCCGGTGCCAGGAACCCTCACATACCCAGTATACGGTTAAAGATGGTTTGCCGGGAGCTATCATCTACCAGGCCCTGCAGGATAGAAATGGCTTTATATGGTTTGCCACCAATCAGGGTGTTAGTCGCTTTGACGGCAGAACATTTAAAAACTACTCCAAAGAAAATGGTTTGCCAGACAATGAAATCCTCCGGCTATACCTCGATAGAAACAATAACATGTGGTTTATCTCCATATCCGGGATACCCAGCGTTTGTTATAATGGCAGGATACAAACGCTGGATCAGTGCAAAGGTGTTTTCTCCATCTCAGAAGATCGCATGGGCGACTCGATTTTCCTCCATTCCAGTTTTTCAGAAGAAGGCGCCAAATTACACAACGGGCGCTATTCATCCCCTGACAAAACGGGCGCATGGAAATTTACCTATCAGTCTTTCGGGACTGACTATGCTCCCTACTGGATTCCCCAGCTAAAAGCATCTACTGAAAAAAAATTTAATTTTTACTTTTCGCTATCAGACGAGTACACCTATAAACTCACGATAAATAGTAAAGCTGGCAACAGCTACGTCTTCCCATATTCTCCCCCTGATGGATATTTTCTCTTCACCATGAAATTCCTGCATACTTTCAATACGAGAAAGGGATCACTCCTGTTCTTCACGGACAGGTTATATGAAGCAGACAGCTCCGGACTAAAAAGCATCTGCACCATTAAATCGCTGCAGCTGGAATATCGCGACATCAATGCGATTTTCTGTGAAAATGACAGCACCCTCTGGTGTTGTACCAGGAACAGGGGCCTGCTCAGGATAAAAAATTTCCAGTCCCCCGACCGGACCATCACCACTTTTTTTCCAAAAACATTTTGCACCTCCATCCTGAAAGACCATGAAGAGGGCTATTGGGTCACCACCTATAACGACGGCGTATATTATGTCCCTAATCTGAATGCTCACTATCTATCAGGCTTGCCGAACCTGGCGGATAAAGACGTAAAAAGTATTAAAGCCGTTGATAACAAACGAGTGGTAGCGGGTTTTACAAACGGGAGCATTATTGAAGTTAATCTGGCCGACTTAAAAAGTAAAGTCTATTCCAAATGGAATGATTCCAATACCAACAACCGGATCATGGATATTCAGACCTATGGTAAAGATCAACTGATCATCGCCAGCGATTACGGTCTTCATCGTCTTAGTCCTGGCGATATCTGCAAAACCATTTTTCGCGGTATCAGTTTGAAAGGCGCCTTTATTATATCTGACACCGCCGTGGCCCTGTCCACCGGTGCAGGCATATACATCTATAACCCCAATAATAATAACTACAGGGTGATCTCCCCCCATAGAACCACCTGTATAAGCGGCATAGGTGATACCTTCTACTGGGGATCATTCAGTGGTGTATATTTCTATACAAAGGATTCAATCACCTTCCTGGGAAAGAAATTTCCGCAGTTAAGTGGTATTATCAACCGGATCAACATGGCGCCGGATTCGGCTATTTGGATCTCCACACCACAAGGCCTCCACATATTAAAACATGGACGCCTCACGACGATCGGGAAAGATCAGGGGCTATTGAGCGATATGTGTAAACATGTCCTTTTTGAGGATAATATAGCCTGGATATCAACAGACCGGGGTATATCCCGGGTAGCTTACCATTGGGACCACCATAAACTTGTATATACTACTTCCGGTATCACAGAAAATGAAGGGCTTATCTCTTCCGATGTTAATCAAACGGCTGTCAGTGACCAATACATCTGGGCGGCAACGGTCAGCGGTATCTACTTTATTTCCAAAAATGACAGGTCACACACGACGCCACACCCGCTGATCAATATTAATACAGTGGTCAGGGGAAACGAGGAAATCGTTTCCGGCGACACCGTGGCAATTGATTACCGGAAAAATAAATTACGGATCGAACTATCCGGTATTTCCTTCCGGAGTGGAAAACAAACCACCTATCAGTACCGATTTAAAGATCTGGATAGCAACTGGACCAATACCGCTACCGATGTACTGGAATTTTCTACCCTGGCCTTCGGTACTCATACTTTTGAGGTAAGGGCTGTAGACCGGTGGGGAAATAAAAGTAACCCGGTAAAAAAACTGACGATTACCGTGCGTCCACCATTCTGGAAAACATTCTGGTTTATCTTATGCACCTATCTTTTAACCGCCATCCTCATAGGCTGCTTCGTTTACATCTATTTCCGGATACAACAACGTAAAAAAGACAAGATATACCAGATCAGGAAAGGAATGGCAGAACTGGAAATGAAAGCACTGCGGGGACAAATGAATCCACATTTCATTTTTAATTGCTTAGGATCAATACAACATCATATATTACGGGCAGATACTGTAAACGCCAATTTATACCTGTATAAATTCTCGAAACTGATCAGGAATATTCTACAATATAGCGTTGCTGCCGACATTACGCTCGCAGAAGAACTGGAAATGCTGGAGCTCTACCTGGACCTGGAAAAAGTGCGCCTGGGAGACCGGATGAACTATACCGTGGAAGTAGCAGCAGACATTGACCCTACAGATATCAGTATCCCTTCCATGATTATTCAGCCATATGTAGAAAATGCTATTAAACATGGTATCACTCCATTGGAGAATCAACAGGGAAATATTCGCATCTCTTTCAGCCAAACAGACAATTACCTGGTATGTACTATTGATGACGATGGTATTGGTATCAACGCCTCCATAGCCGCTCATAAAACCAGCTTTCCGGGCTACATATCGTTAGGTACCGGCATTACCAAAAGTCGCATCGATATTATCA
Source organism: Chitinophaga sp. (assembly GCF_036566945.1). Lineage (GTDB taxonomy): Bacteria > Bacteroidota > Bacteroidia > Chitinophagales > Chitinophagaceae > Chitinophaga. The sequence goes on from NZ_DATCVJ010000254.1 coordinate 8,299, forward strand.
ATGCTATTCAAAAGGATAAAATACTGTTAGAAACATCGGACAAAGGAGCAAACGACCCCTCCGCACACGGCACAACGGTACGCGTATCGTTTCCGATATTAAATGATTAGCTATGACTATACAAACTATTCTGATCGAAGACGACGAAAAAAATATACAGGTAGTCAGTGACCTGATCCAACAATTTGGACCCGAGCTGGAAATATGCGGAACGGCAGGTCATGTTAAAAAGGCAGTACAACTCATTGAAACCAAAGCACCGCAACTCGTTTTCATGGACATTCAAATCGCCGATGGTACCGGCTTTGATGTGCTGCGTAAATTATCTACCCGAAACTTTGAACTAATCTTTATCACCGCATTTGATAATTACGCCATCAAAGCATTCAAGTTCGCCGCCGTCGATTATTTACTTAAACCTGTTGGTATCAATGAATTCAAAGATGCCCTTGACCGGGCCCGGAAAAGAATTAATGAAAAATCCAAACATCAGCATATCGATACCCTCCTGCACAATATGATCCAGCAAAGTAGCCAGGATCGGAAAATCAGTGTGGCTACCGTTACCGGCTATGAATTCCTGGATCTGAAAGATATCATCTGGTGCCAGTCGGAAGGAAGCTATACCACTTTTCACCTGGTCAATAATACAAAACTTATTTCCTCCCGTGGACTGGGCTACTATGAAAGTCTGCTCAGCGCCAATAATTTTTGCCGCATACATCAATCCACCATTATCAACCTCCGCTTCATCAAAAGCTATATCAAAGGAAAAAGCGGTTTTGTCACCATGAGCAACGGCGTCAAACTGGAAATTTCACAACGACGAAAAAATGATTTTCTGAACACTTTGTAACACAAGATAATGATGCCCCTGCGATGATTCCCATCTTTCCCTTATTTTAGCGGTTTGGTGGTAACGGATGATATCCTTTTTACGCCTGTACAGTAGCTTTACATTTTCCTATATGCAAAAAACGCGCAATCATCCAACAGCATTGCCATTCCTGTTTCTCTCTGAAATGTGGGAACGATTTGGTTTTTATTTGATCCTCGGTATTTTCCAGTTATACCTGACAGACACGTCAAAAGGTGGCTGGGGCATGGATCGCGCTACTGCAGCCGACATCTTCGGTACCTTCATCGCCTTTGTGTACCTGACGCCTTTCCTGGGCGGCCTGATAGCCGACCGCAAACTCGGTTACAGTAAATCCATCATCATTGGCGGTATATTAATGGGGTTCGGATATATTGGTTTGTCTGTACATAACCTGACCGTTTTTTATCTGTCGCTCGCACTGATCTGTATAGGTAACGGCTTTTTTAAGCCCAATATTTCCACTTTGCTGGGAAATGTATATAACGATGAAAAATATCGCAGCCGTAAGGATACCGGGTATAATATTTTTTACATGGGTATTAACATCGGCGCCTTTATCTGTAACTTTTTTGCGGCCTTCCTGCGAAACACTGTAGGCTGGGGCGCAGCATTCATTGCTGCCGGCGTAGGGATGTTCCTGGGTGTGCTGATTTTCGTTATTGGTATGAAACATTACAAACACGCGGATGTTCGCAAACCTGTGCAGGAAGGCGATATGCCGCTGAGCAGGATCTTCTCCGTCGTGTTCCTGCCAGCCATCGTAGTGGGATTGGGCGCCTGGTTTATTCCCGGCAACATCTTCGGTTCCGACTCCACCGACGCATTCATTTTTGCCTGTATCCCCATCCTGTTCTTTTTCGTGTCTCTTCTGATGAAGGCTGATGCAAATGATCGTAAACCAATATCCGCGCTGTTGGCCATTTTTGCCGTATCTATTGTATTCTGGGCCGTATTTAAACAAAATGGTACTGCCCTTACTACCTGGGCGCAATATTATACAGACAGAGAAATCCCTTCCGCCATTGAGCAGCCGGCGCAGCGCCTTTACCTCGTAGAAACGGTGGTGAACAAGCCGGATTCTGTGACCGCATATGATAGTGAATTCAGAGTAATACGCGACGCCGCAGGCAAACCAACGAAAGTATGGGACAAAGTACCCTATTTCAAAAACGTAGCGCCGGAGAAAATGCCGGCAGCAGGAAAAAGTATCAGCTTATATAATACAGAGCTGTTTCAATCCATCAATCCATTCTTCGTGATCACGCTAACGCCTTTGCTGGTATTATTCTTTGCCTTGCTGCGTCGACGCAACCGCGAACCCTCTACCCCATCAAAAATAGCATGGGGACTGCTGATATCGGCCTTGTCAACACTCATGATGGTGGGTGCGGTATATATGTGCAGCAATGGCGCCATCAAAGCATCGCCCTGGTGGTTGATAGGATCTTACGGCATCATCACCGTAGGTGAATTGTTCCTCAGCCCCATGGGATTATCGCTGGTATCCAAACTAAGCCCGGCACGTATTACCTCACTGATGATGGGGGGCTGGTTCCTGGCCACCTCCATCGGCAATAAGCTCTCCGGTATTCTGGCTACTTTATGGGACACCTATGATAACAAAGCGAACTATTTCCTGGTGAACTTTCTGTTGCTGGGCGGTGCAGCGATGGTAATTTTTATGATGCTGCGCTGGCTGAACAGGATTTTTAAGGAGTATGTGAAATAAGGTACGCTTCCCGCCTTCGTCATTTTGGATACAACTATCTGCATTATGGCAACGTGCATAAGCCGCGGCCGGCCGAATTTTGTATTGTAAAAAACGAAACAATATGAAAACAATTTTCATCACCGGTGCTTCTACCGGTTTAGGCAGGGCCACCGCGGAATTATTCCATGAAAAAGGTTGGGCAGTAATAGCTACTATGCGGCAGCCGGAAAAAGAAACCATCCTCTCTCAACTGAAAAACGTGACCCTGTTGCCGTTGGACGTTACCAATCCGGAACAGATCAGGACTACCACGCAGCAAGCCATTCAGCAAGGCGTAGATGTAGTATTCAATAATGCCGGCTACGGCCTGGTAGGGCCCATGGAAGCCATTAGCGATGAACAAATAGTACGTCAACTGAATACGAACCTGCTGGGTGTACTGCGGGTGTCTCAGGCATTCATCCCTTATTTCAGAGAGAAGAAAGACGGTATGTTTATCACCACTACTTCTATGGGCGGTTTGTTTACCTTCCCCTTAGGTTCCGTATACCACGCCACTAAATTTGCGCTGGAAGGCTGGAGCGAAAGTCTCTCTTTTGAAATGGGACTGTTTAATGTAAAAGTA
>NZ_DATCVJ010000255.1:0-6352 GCF_036566945.1 Chitinophaga sp.
CGAATTACGAATTACGAATTACGGATCACAACAAAGATGACCGCCATCTAAAAGCTAAAAGCTAACGGCTAAAAGCTTCTATGGTACTTCTACCGCGTTCAGTATTTCGCTCAGGATGTTTTCGCTGGTTACATTTTCTGCTTCGGCTTCATAAGTTAAGCCAACACGGTGACGCATTACGTCAAAGCATACATTACGTACATCTTCCGGAATCACATAACCGCGGCGTTTCATGAAAGCATATGCTTTGGCAGCCCAGGCCAGGTTGATACTGGCTCTTGGCGAACCTCCGTATGCGATCAGTGGCTTCAGTTTATTCAGTTTATATTCTTCCGGATTACGGGTAGCAAAAACGATATCGAGAATATATTTTTCAATTTTCTCATCCATATACACTTCTCTTACCAGTTTACGTGCTTCCATGATATCGGAAGGTTGTATGATGGGGCGGATAGGCGCCATGGCTTCCGGATTCAGGTTCTGACGGATGATCAGTTTTTCCTCTTCTTTGGTAGGGTAACCGATCACTACTTTCAGCATGAAACGATCTACCTGTGCTTCTGGCAGGGTGTAGGTACCTTCCTGTTCAATGGGGTTCTGGGTGGCCAGTACCAGGAAAGGTTCATCCAGTTTGAAAGTGGTGTCACCGATGGTGATTTGTCTTTCCTGCATGGCTTCCAGCAGGGCGCTCTGCACTTTTGCCGGGGCACGGTTGATTTCATCCGCCAGGATAAAATTGGCGAAGATGGGACCTCTGCGAACCACGAACTCGTTCTTCTGCTGGTTATAGATCATAGTACCTATCACATCCGCAGGTAACAGGTCAGGCGTAAACTGTATACGGCTGAATTTAGCGTTGATAGCGGATGAGAGGGACTTGATAGACAAGGTTTTTGCCAGACCGGGTACGCCTTCCAGCAGTACGTGGCCCTGGGCCAGCAAACCGATGAGCAGTCTCTCCACCATATAACGCTGGCCAACAATTACTTTACCTAACTCCATTGTGAGCAGGTCCACGAAGGCGCTTGCCTGGTGAATCTTCTCATTCAGTTGCCGGATGTCGGACGATGTATTTTCCATGCTAATAATTTTTCAGGTGTGCTAAAATAAACATTCTCTCGTCAAATAAAACTTATCACTATGTGAACAGGCCGTTAAAATGCTGTTAAACTTGCCACTGTGGCCATTTTAGAACACATAATCATTTAAAGATGCTGCCTAAATTAATAAAGCCCGGCATATTTATATAATATTTTTCCCTATAACGTACATTTGCCGGAAGCGGAAAGCTTAAAGCAGAAAGCAAAAAGCTATTTTAGCGGATATAAGCAGATATCTGACGATGATCCGCTAAAATAGCTTTTTGCTTTTTGCTTTCTGCTTTAAGCTTTCTGCTAACTTTAATAACAACAATAAATAAAAATATGGAAGATTTTGAGCAGCGCTGGAAACCGGTAGAAGAAATGCTTACCGAAAGGTTTGGTAAAACACCCAATATGGAAGCCATTCTTTTCCTGATCGGCGTAAATGAAATAAATAATCTTAAAAAGAAATATACCAAAGAACAGAAACAGGATCTCATGCATGTGGCCGTGTGTACGCTCCTGAGCCAGAGCGGATACTTTGAAGTAGATGGCTACGATAAAGACGGCTGGCCTCATTTTAAAGAACTGCAGCCAGTTCCTAAAATGGAAATGATGGAACAGGAACACTTCCTGAAAGAGCATATTATTGCTTACTTTGCTGACCACGAAGAAGCATAAAGATATCTTATGAAGAAACTATTAACCCTCAGTGCCTTCCTGTTGTTCCTTGCCTTCTCTGTTGCCGCAAAAGACAGAAAAGTGAAAGTAATCACACCGTATGGCACCATGATCATTAAGCTGTATGATCAAACCCCGAAGCACCGCAAAAACTTCGTAAAGCTGGCCAAACAACACTTTTACGATAGCACCCTGTTTCATCGGGTGATCAACAACTTTATGATACAGGGCGGAGACCCGGATTCCAAACATGCCCATCCCGGCGATACGCTGGGGAATGGAGATGTAGGTTATACGATTCCTCCCGAGTTCCAGCTGGACCTATACCATCGTAAAGGTGCATTGGGCGCTGCCCGCGACGACCGGCCCGATAAAGCCTCGTCCGGTTGCCAGTTCTATATTGTGCAGGGCAAAGTTTTCACGGACGAACAACTGGATAAACTGGAAAAAACAAGGCTAGGTGGCCGAAAAATCCCCGTAGACCAGCGCCGGGTATACAAAACAGAGGGAGGCTGCCCTTACCTGGATCAAAGCTATACGGTATTTGGACAGGTCATTAAAGGCATGGAAGTGATAGATAAAATTGCTGCACTAAAAACAGATAGCCACGACAGGCCACTGGAAGATGTACCCATGCGGATAAGAGTCGTTAAAAAGTGGGGGGTATTTTAAGCATAAAGCAAAAAGCGTAAAGCAAAAAGCTATTTAAGCGGACACTATCAATAACATCGTCATTCGCTTAAATAGCTTTTTGCTTTACGCTTTGTGCTTTATGCTCCAAAATATGTATTTTTACCGCTCAAAATCAAACTTGATATGAATTTTCCGTCAAACCTGCGTTACACAAAGGATCACGAATGGGTTTTATTAGAAGGTAACGTAGCTACCATCGGTATAACTGAATTTGCACAGCGCGAATTAGGCGATATAGTTTTCGTTGATATCAACTCATTGAATAAGCCAGTAAACGCTGAAGAAGTGTTTGGTACAGTAGAAGCAGTGAAAACAGTATCTGATCTCTTTATGCCTGTGGCAGGCACCGTTAGTGAAGTAAACCCTGAACTGGATAGCTCACCAGAACTGGTAAACCAGGACCCATACGGCGAAGGCTGGATGGTGAAAGTAACCGTTAACAACCCGGCTGATGTAGAAGCCCTTCTGGATGCAGCTGCATACCAGGCACTGGTAGGTGAATAATTACACCCGAAACATCTTTATATTTTATATAAGAAAGGACAACAGGCTCGTTATGAACGATAGGCCTGTTGTCCTTTTTACATCGTGTATAACAATAATTTAATACGGAAGATGAAGACCCTTAGATATTATATTCCAGCGATATTTTGGATCATCCTGATCCTTGTTTTGTGTACCCTGCCGGGAAAAGATATTCCTACCAACTCCTTTTTTGAAAAAGTCCATTTCGATAAGTTCGTTCACTTTGGCTTGTTTGGTGGAATTGTACTGTTTCTCAGTCTGGGCATTTACTGGCAAAAGAAATATATTTCTCCCCGTACCTTATTACTGCTGGTAATTGTTGCCGCCGGTTATGGTCTTGCCATTGAGTTCATACAAAAATACTGGGCCATAGGACGGAGTTTCGATATGTATGATGTGATAGCGGATACATTGGGAGCCATTGCAGGGGTATGGGTATTTAAAATTGTGCGGCACCTGTTCTTCTCCGAAAAGAAATAAAAAATCCCCCCTGTAAACAGGGGGGAATGTATATCTGCTTATGAGAAATAAGTGTTCTTAATATTTTTATTACTGTTGACCAGCTTCTTTCTTCGCGTCATTCTTCATTTTGTCATTTGCGAAGATAGAGAACTCACAACGGCGGTTAATAGCGCGGTTAGCGTCAGAATCATTTGGTACTTTAGGTTGTGATTTACCATACCAGAAACCCTGAATACGGCTGGCAGCAATACCCTGCGCCTGCAGGAACGCCATCACAGCTTTAGTTCTTCTTTCAGATAAACTCATGTTATATTCATCTGTACCCTTATCATCTGTATGACCTTCTACACGTACATATGTATCAGGATATTTATTCAGTACAACAGCCAGTTGCTTGATGTTGTCCTGGGCTACAGGAGACAGATTGGACTTATCAAAACCAAATAATACACCTGCATCAAAAGTTACGTTGATACCTTCACCCACACGTTCTACAGTTGCATTTGGTACTTCTGTTTTTATTTCCTGCGCCTGTTTATCCATTTTTTTACCAATCAAAGCACCACCAGCACCGCCTACAACAGCTCCGATGATAGCACCAAGGGCAGTATTACCGGCTACTTTACCGATGATAGCACCAGCGGCAGCTCCACCACCTACACCGATAGCAGCACCTTTCTTAGTATTATCCGCGCTCTGCCAGGTTTTACAACTGAACAACATGGTCACAGATAAAACTAAAGCTACCAGAACATTGAAATTTTTCATCATAATAAATTTAGACATGAAGGTTTTTAAGCATTAATTCCGTTGACAAAACTAATTGAAAAAGCTTGTAATCAAATATGTTGCCAATCTAATTTATTATTCACAACTTATTGATTAGTATAAGTAAACAAAAAATAAAAAAAAGACAGGCATTTAATACATGGCAAAAGTATTATATACCGATAATATAACGGTGATCAACAAACGATCCCACGTGAGCAAAAGATTAACCCAGCAGATTTTTCAGCATTCCGCCAATACCACCACCGGTATTTGCCTGCTGTTGTTGTTGTGCGCCATTGGATAACAGGCTTTTTAAATCGTCCAGATCCACCTTGCCATCGCCGTTTTTATCCAGGCCGCCGGATAACTGACCCAGTATCCCTTGCAGATTGATGCCTTGTGCGGAGCCACCTGTCAGTGAATTCAGGATACCATCCAAACTAAAACTACCATTGGCAGGATCGCTGGTTTTATTAGCGAGAGAACTCAATACCGTTGGGATCAGCGAAGCCGCCAGCTGCGTGGCTGCCCCCTTATCCAGGTTGAATTTTTCCAACAGCGTACCTACCAGGTTATTGGAGATATTGCTTACTACCGGATTGCCCGCAGCAGCCTCGCTATTACCATTTAATAAAGACAGTACGCCTTCCGTGTTACCACTGGCCAGTTCTTGTTGTAAACCGGATGCGATAGACTCTGTAGCTGCGCCGATCACAGCTTCATTCTGTTCATTTGGAACAGCAGGATTGTTCACCACAGCACCCTGTGCATGTTCCCGAACGAGGTCCATTAATTGCTCTAACATTTGGAGATGATTTTAGGGAAAGAAAAGGTTTTCGTTTTAGTGCAACCGCCCCGTTAATACGAGACGGCTAACTAAATGTAGGATATTTTACGAAACTGCGGAGTCGTTGCAGAAAGATAACAGAGAATACATGTTCCCGGTATCTTTCTGCAACTGCCAGTCTTTATCAGATTAGCTTCCTTGTTTCAGTTTCTCTGCGTTTTCCGCAAATGAAAGGGCATCAATCATATCTTTGATTTCACCGTTCATAAAGGCATCCATGTTATATACGGTCATACCAATACGGTGATCTGTAACACGTCCCTGAGGGTAGTTGTAGGTACGTATTTTAGCAGAACGGTCACCGGTAGATACCAAACTCTTACGTTTGGAGGCAATGGCATCTTCATGTTTACGTACCGCCGCTTCATAGATACGGGTCCGCAACATTTTCATTGCAATTTCACGGTTGGAGTGCTGGCTACGTCCTTCCTGACACTCTACCACCACACCTGTAGGAATATGCGTAAGCCTTACCGCCGATTCGGTTTTATTTACGTGCTGACCACCCGCGCCGGAGGAACGGAAGGTGTCCATTTTAATATCTGCTTCACGTACATCCACATCCACTTCTTCCGCTTCCGGTAATACCGCAACGGTAGCAGCAGAGGTATGCACACGGCCGGAGGCTTCTGTAGCCGGCACACGCTGTACACGGTGTACACCTGATTCAAACTTCAGGGTACCATACACATCGTCGCCATTCACTTCCAATACAATCTCCTTGTAACCACCGGCGGAACCAGCGTTTTCACTCAGCAAACTGGTAGACCAGCCCTTGAGTTCACAGAAGCGGAGGTACATACGGAATAAGTCACCCGCAAAAAGACTGGCCTCATCCCCGCCGGTACCGGCGCGAATTTCAAGGATTGCATTCTTTTCGTCCTGAGGATCTTTTGGTATCAGCAGGTTGCGGATATCTTCTTCCAGGACCGTTTTCTGCTCCTGCAGTTCTTCCGTTTCTGCTTTGGCCAGCTCGCGCATTTCATCGTCACCACTGTCCAGCACTTCCTTGTTAAATGCGATATTGTCCAGTAATTTACGGTAGGCGTCATATGCCTTCACGATCTTTTCCAACTGCCGGTATTCCTTGCTCAGCTGCCCAAACTTCTTGTTATCACTAACAACTGCCGGGTTGGTGAGCGCCATTGATACCTGCTCGAAACGACCTTTTATAGCTTCCAGTTTGTCTATCATAATTATATTTGACTTTTGAGTATCCTTTCCCAACCGGAAAAAGATACTGCCAATCGGGTTGCAAAATTAACACCATTAACTTAATTAAACAGCAGGT
>NZ_DATCVJ010000256.1:0-3055 GCF_036566945.1 Chitinophaga sp.
CCATTTTCCATGGCGTATTTCCCGTCATAGCTAAGAAAGCTATTCCAGGAGGCCACCATATCTGTTTGAATGGTATCGCCACCGGCGATCATGGTATCTGTTGGGGGTAAATTAATCTGATCTGCCAGCACAACCGCCCCAACCCGCTGTGTCGGCCCATTACAGGCAATAGCAAAGAAAGTGAATAGTAATAGTGATGTTACAGGAATCCGTTTCGCAGTCATGGTTAAATTTTTATTTTTGATAGTACCGGGGCTCGCAAAAAAGCTGGCGGGCACCACTTTCCCGCAGCTACAGCATTATCGATTTATCAGTGGAAGATTAACAACTCAAATAATAAAAAAGTTTAATGGTTCTCAATAAATTCTCTGCTATTTTCCTTTAAATACAGGTGTCCTTTTTTCCATAAATGCCTGCATTCCTTCTTTCTGATCTTCTGATGCAAAGAGAAGATAAAAATTTTTACGTTCAAAATGTAATCCTTCTTCCAGGGGTGTATCAAATGCTTTGAGTACCGCTTCTTTGGCCATTTTAAGCGCAATAGGGCTCATGGCAGCTGTTTCGCTGGCTAACTTCACAGCTTCCTGCAAAAAGAGTTCTACCGGTACTATACGGTTGATCAAGCCTGCCTGCAACGCCTCCCGGGCGGTAATAAAGCGCCCGGTGAGTACCATTTCCATGGCGAGGGCCTTTCCTACTGCGCGGGTGAGGCGTTGGGTACCGCCGGCACCGGGCATAATGCCCAGCTTTATTTCCGGTTGTCCAAAGCGGGCCGTTTCGCTGGCTACGATCATATCGCACAGCATCATGAGCTCACACCCCCCGCCCAGGGCGAAGCCACTTACAGCGGCAATGATGGGTTTCTTTGTTTTTTTGATAGTGTCCCAGGTACTGAACTGGTCGATATTATACATATCTATGGTCGTTTTATCGGCCATCTGTTTAATATCGGCTCCTGCTGCAAAGGCTTTTTCGTTGCCACTGAGTACAATGACTCTTACGGCATCATCTGCATCCAGCATTTTGAGGGCATCTCTCAATTCCCCCATGAGTTGCAGGTTGAGCGCATTCAGTTCTTTGGGGCGGTTTAATTGAATGTGGGCCACATAAGGCGCCACTTGTTGGTGTATGATGATATATTCCGGCTGCATAACTGAAGTTAAAGAAATATGCTAAAAATAAGCACCAGGAAGCCTAAAAACACGAAAACGGCTGCCATAAAATAGGCTGACAGCAGGAATATTCCTTTAAACAGTGATTTCCGCAAGCTCTGTTTATAGTTGTTTTTCAGGGCCAGGATCAGGTAAATAAAGATCATCCAGTACACGGTAGACATGCAGACGTCTGAGTGGAAGATGGTATCCAGTATATACCCCAACAGCAGTACGATAAACGCAAATGAATGCAGGTGAATGGCAAAAATGGCATGATCCGCATAGAGCCACTTTTTCTTATCGTAGATCCATTTCATGAATAGGGCAAACAGTGGCAACAATACAAACATCAGTTTTGGAATATTGTGTTTGAATATTTCCACGATGGCGGCCTGGTAATTTTCCCCGTACTTATGGCGGATTTCCGCCAGGCGCCGGAAGAAGAGCCTGGAAGAGCCTTGCAAACGCTCGCTTTCCGGCAGTGCAAGCTGTGCGGAATCGAATGATTTTACGGAGTTATAATTCTTGAAACGATTGACAGCTTTTATTATTTTCTTGCCCCTTTCAGAGGGGTCGTCTTTAAAAGCCTGTTTCAGGCCATCAGCTCCCATCACCACGTTGACCGTATCGCCTAATATATGGGCGCTGGCAATGGGTTTTACCGTGGTTGTTTTCGTTTCCTCCTCTTCGTGCTCCGTATGAATAGCGAAGATGCCGAAGAAGAAAACGAATGATACAAAAACGTATAGCTTAATCGGGTTGACATACCGCACTCTTCTGCCGGCCATATACTCCCGGGAAAGGAAGCCTGGTCTGAAAAAAAGCAATTTGAGTGTGATAAGGAACTGGGAATCGTAATGGAAGATGTCTGCCACAAAATGTGAAAAAAGGTGACCGAACGTTTCATGAGGCACGGTATTTTCTTGTCCGCAGTGGGTACAAAAGCGCTCAGGTACTTCCGTACCACAGTTGAGACAGTGTTTATCCTGACGTAAAGGTTGTGTTTTCAAGCGATTTAGATGGGTTGTTGTTGCAAAAACGAGTACAAGATAATGAAGATAATACGAATTATTTACCGGAACGGCCCCTTTAAAAAATTTTAATATGATTTTTGCGTTTTACCTTTGTCACAATTAAAAATCAGCCATTTTTACCTTCATGAAGAAAACGATTCTACTGGCATTAGGAATGCTGGCACTTGCAGGCAGGGGGTTTAGTCAATATTACTTCCAGGACATATATAACACGCAACAGACGGTAGCTACCATGGCGCTGTTGAAAGACAACAAGGTGAAGACCCAGATGGTACAGACCCTGGATGCCAATATGGAAACGGATCCCGACTTCCGGTGTGAGCGAAATTTAAGTCCGACTTACCACCAGATGCGGGCGCAAACGCAGTCCAGTTCTACCGGTTATTCCGCCATGACCTCTTCTTTTTCCAGCAAAGGACTGCTTACCAAAACGGTAGACAGCTCTTCTGCCAGCGTTACCACTACTTTGTATCGTTATACCAATGAAGGGCTGCTGCAATATATCAGCAGTACTTCCATTGCATTGCAGAGTAAAATGCGCTTCGATGAAACGAGGAGTTACAGTTATGATGCGGCGGGACATTTGCAGCAGATGGTACAGAAGAAGGGAAACGGCAGTGATTCTACCGTTATTGCATTTAAAACAGACAGTAGTGGCCATGTTACCGAGGAACTGGATCAGCGGCAGGGTAAACGCACGTATTACAATTACGACAAAGCTGGTCATCTGACAGATGTATACCGTTATCAGGCAGCGAAGAAGCGTATGTTGCCCGACTACATTTTTGAATATAATGCACAGGGAAAAATAGTAAAGATGACTACCGTGAACGCACAAACGTCGTCGTATACGATCTGGGTATATGA
>NZ_DATCVJ010000257.1:0-1566 GCF_036566945.1 Chitinophaga sp.
GGCATTCCAGTTTAAGAATTACCTGGATCTGTTCCCTAACAGCCCCAGAGCAGTGGAAATTGACTACATGCAGGCATATTGCTATTACAAGCAATCCCCTAAAGTGTCGCTGGATCAAACCAATACCATGAAGGCCATTGCTGCCATGCAAACCTTCATCAATAACTATCCAACCGCTGATAAAGTATCGGAAGCCAACCTGGTAATAGAGTTGTGCCGCCGCAAGCTGGAGCAGAAAGAATACTCCAGCGCCGAATTATACTATAACCTGGGCTTTTTCAAAGCAGCCGGTATTGCCTTCAAAAACCTGATGCGCAACTACCCCGACTCTGATAAAAGCGATGGATACAAAGTAATGGCCATCAGATCTTACTATAATTATGCTAAAAACAGTATTCCGGAAAGACAAAAGGAGCGCTACGCCACCGTTTTGGACGAATACCTGGACTTCGCGGATCACTACCCGAACAGCAAATTGAAGGTCGATGCCGAAAAATTTTATACCTTAGCACAAAACAACATTAAAACACTGGATAATGAGCAAATTAAAGCGAAGTCTAACCAGTAGCCTTAATCCCTGGGTAGAAACCAAAAATACTACCGATATTAAGAACAGAACTGGTAATTTATATGAGTCTATTGCCGTGATAGCCAAACGCGCCAATCAGATCAATATTTCCGTGAAAGAGGAGCTCCATTCCAAACTGGAAGAGTTTGCCAGCCATACTGACAACCTTGAGGAAGTACACGAAAATAAGGAGCAGATTGAGATTTCCCGTTTTTACGAAAGACTGGCAAATCCGGCTATCCAGGCTACCCAGGAGTTCCTGGACAGCAAAATTTATTTCCGCAAGAACGACGACGATTTGTTTAGCTAATCCGCCCCACATTATTTTGTGAGGTTCGCGATTGCGAAAAATAAAAATATTAATTTCATGGCGGCAGAATGATTTCTGCCGCTTTTGTTTTTATATATGTCCATGGACGCTATCAAAATGCTACAAGGAAAGAAGATCCTGCTGGGAGTTTCCGGCAGTATTGCTGCCTATAAGGCGGCTACCCTGATCCGCCTGCTGGTAAAGGAAGGCGCGGAAGTGAAGGTGATTATGACGCCTGCTGCCGCCGATTTCATTACCCCCCTCACCCTGGCCACCCTCTCCAAAAACGAGGTGCCCACCAACATCAGCGATCATAGCAGCTGGAATAATCACGTCATGCTCGGACGCTGGGCAGATATCATGGTCATTGCCCCCGCTTCCGCTAATACCATCGCCAAAATGGCCCAGGGCCTTTGCGACAATCTGCTGCTGGCCGTGTACCTCTCTGCTACCTGCCCCGTGATATTTGCCCCTGCTATGGATGAAGATATGTGGCATCACCCGGCTACCCGCAGTAATGTGGATAAACTCATCTCCTACGGACACCAGCAAATACCCATCGCCTCCGGAGAGCTGGCCAGTGGCCTGTTCGGAGAAGGCCGTATGGCAGAACCTGAGCAAATAGTGGCCTGGCTGCAACAACATCTGCCGAAGGCAAACAATAACAATCATAAACCCCTGCATGGTA
>NZ_DATCVJ010000258.1:0-11025 GCF_036566945.1 Chitinophaga sp.
CTTCCTCTGTAGGTGTGTCGGTGATTGGCGTAAATGCCGGCGTGGACAACCTGTCGAAAGATAAAAAAACATCTTACGGCGTAGAAGCAGATTACACCAACCTCGCTCCCTATTTCAATATTTTTAAGCCCAAACAAAGCCCTAATCTGGGGCCTGAAATCATCGGCACTTCCGTTAATTTCCGACATAAAACATCCAAAACCGGTATGCTTAAATTTTATGGCTACGGCAACTGGACCAAAATGGGATACAATAACAATAGCCTGGAATACCCGGGATATACCGAATCCTTTAAGCTACATAACAACAACGTCTATACGAATCTTACTTATCGCGAAAACCTGGGCCACGACTGGCATTTATATCTGGGCGCCTCTTTCAGTTCCAATACTGATAATATCAATGCAGATACACTACTGAAAAATCCAAGCCCTACGGTGATCAGGGTACAGTCGGACCTCAGTCAGTCGAAGGTGATGCTGTATAAAAACCTGGGCCGCTTTTCTGTGCTTCGTTTCGGTGGAGAATACCAGTATGCCATCGAAAAATCGGCCTTTAATGGAAGGAATGCTAATTATGTAGATAACTATACCGCTGCTTTTGTGGAAGGAGATGTTTACTTCACGCCCAGTTTTGTAGGGCGTGTAGGCGGTCGTGCTGAGTATTCTTCTATATTGGGTAAAATGGATCTGGCTCCCCGTATATCACTGGCGTATAAAATGAATAACTATAGCCAGTTTTCTATCGCCTACGGCGATTATTACCAGAAACCGGAGCCACAGTATCTTCGCTTTGATAACTCTCTCGGCTATATGAAAGCCACCCATTACATTGTGAGTTATCAACGGGTAGCCACTGACTACACTTTCCGTACAGAATTATTTTACAAAAAATACAGCGACCTGGTAAAAACCGTGCCCGGCTATAATAACAATGGTAGCGGCTATGCACAGGGAGTAGAAGTTTTCTGGCGTGACAGGAAGACCTTTAAAAATGTGGATTACTGGATCTCTTACTCTTATCTGGATACGAAGCGCGACTACCTGAATTATCCTTTACGTGTGCAGCCTGATTTTGCAGCTAACCATACGGCCAGCCTGGTATTCAAGCGTTTCTTTCCCAAGCTCAGTACCAATCTCGGGCTAACGTATACTTTTGCTACCGGTCGTCCTTATTACAATCCGAACCTGCCGGCTGAAAAATTTATGTCGGAAAAAACGATGACCTACAATGCGCTGGGTGTAAGTGCCAGTTACCTGACCACTATCCGGAAAGCCTTTACCATCTTTGTTTTATCGGTCAGCAATGCACCGGGTAATAAACAGGTATTTGGCTATCATTATTCTTCCGATGGATTGCGTCGTGATGAAATTACACCTAATGTGCCGAGATTCATTTACCTGGGGATGTTTATGAACTTCGGTATAGACAGAAGACAGAATGTTATTAATAACCTCTAACAACATACAATATGAAACGTACCTTTTTAGTTCTTTTATTTGCCGGTAGTCTTACTACCGCTGCCATGGCCCAAAACGCCCAGTACCAGGACGCTATGGCGAAACAAACTGCGGAACTGGATAGCAATGCCACTTTTACCCCGGAAGGCTTGCAACAGAAAAGCAACACCTTTGAACGCATTGCTGATGCGGAAAAAATCCAGTGGCTGCCCTATTACTATGCAGCCTATGCACAGGTGATGCAGGCATTTATGCTGAAAGACAAAAGCCAGATAGATCCGTTGGCAGAGAAAGCTGAAGCCAACCTCGATAAAGCTGAGGCATTGAGTCCAAAGAATTCTGAAATCGCCTGTATCCGTTCATTGGTAGCTACTGCCAGACTGACCGTAGACCCTATGAGCAGAGGGATGAAGTATGGCGCAGAAGCGGCTTCGCAGCTGGAACAAGCCAAAGGACTGAACCCTGAAAATCCACGTGTGTACATGCTGCAAGGTCAATCTTTGTTATTCACACCAGAGCAATTTGGTGGTAGTAAAACAAAAGCGAAGACTACATTTGAGCTGGCACTGGAAAAGTTTGCCGCCTTCAAGCCGGAAAGCAACATTGCACCGCATTGGGGAGAAGCATATACCCGCAAGCTGTTGGAAGCTGCACAGAAATAAATTGAAATTTTATTATTTAGATATTTAGTTATTTTGTTGCCATTGCGCGCAAATCATTGAAACCAAGCAGCTACCTATCTAAGCTGTCTCAGAAAATCATGCTCATGGACTTTAAAGATCTGGATCCGGTACTACATTCACAATTGCGGCTGGCGGTTATGTCGGTGTTGATTAGTGAAGAGGAAGCTGACTTTACGCTGCTGAAGGAAAAAACGAATGCGACAGCTGGCAATCTGAGTGTACAGATTAATAAATTACGTGATGCAGCCTATATTACGGTGGTGAAGCAGTTTAAAGAAAACTATCCGCAAACCATTTGTAAAATAACTCCTGCGGGCAAAAAAGCCTTTGAAAATTATGTGGCGGCTATTCAGTCTTATCTGAACACCGGTAAGCGGAAGGCATAAAGCATAAAGCAAAAAGCTATTGAGGATGATGACCAAAGCGGATATTTATTCTTCGCTTTGGTCATCATCCTCAATAGCTTTTTGCTTTATGCTTTTCGCTTTCAGCCTACTCGGATGCCAGTTCTGTTTTCTTCAGTGGGTTCCGGGTATTGTCTGCGTAACGTTCCCGTTGTTCCAGTATTTCCAGGCAGGTAAAGATGGCTTGTCTGAAAGAATCCGGATCGGCCAGGTTTTTACCGGCAATATCGAAGGCGGTGCCATGGTCCGGGGAAGTGCGTACCACACCCAGTCCGGCGGTATAGTTGATACCGTTGCCGCTGGCCAGTGATTTAAATGGAATGAGGCCCTGGTCATGATACATGGCCAGTACGCCGTCAAACTGTTTAAACATTTCGCGGGCAAAAAAGGCGTCAGCGCTATAAGGTCCGTAACAGAGTATGCCGTTGCCTTTGGCATGTCTGATGGCGGGTATGATCTGGTCTATTTCTTCGCGGCCAATTAAACCATCATCACCGGCATGAGGATTGAGTCCCAATACGGCAATGCGGGGTTGGTCAATACCGAAATCCTTTACCAGGCTATCTTTCATCAGCTGTAATTTACCCAGGATGTTATCCTTGGTGACATACTTTGCTACGTCCGCCAATGGCACATGTTCAGTGAGCAGGCCCACACGCATGTTATCGGCCGTCATAAACATCAGTACATCTTTGGCGTTGAAGGCATCGCGCAGGTAGGGCGTATGGCCGGTATAGTTAAAGTTGGCGCTTTGAATATTGTTTTTATGAATAGGAGCTGTTACCAATCCGTTGATATAGCCCTCCTGCATACATTTGATGGCTACTTCCAGCGCCCGGGCAGCGTATTTGCCACCGGTTTCATTCAGTACTCCCGGCGTGATCTGCACCTCTTCTTCCCAGCAATTATACACGTTTACCTGCTTATGATTCAGGCGGGTAAAGTCTTTGATGCTCTGGTAATTGAAGTTGTTTTCATTCATCAGCTTCCGGTAAAAGTTGATGGTTTTGTTGGATGCAAAAATCACCGGCGTGCAAAACTCCATCATACGTGCATCCATGAACGTTTTGATGATAATTTCTGCGCCAATGCTGTTGATATCGCCAATGGTGATACCTATTACCGGTTTGTTGATCTGGATGGTACTCATGCTGTTTGCCTCAATGAAGGGCAAATATAACCAATTAGCGGTTAGCTTTTAGCTATTAGCTGTTAGTAAATGCAGCGAACCAGTTTTTAGCCATTAGCTGTTAGCTTTTAGTAAAATGCAACGGATGACATATTATGTTAATCTTCGCTGCATTTTACTAACAGCTAAAAGCTAACAGCTAATGGCTAAAAGCTAACCGCTAAAAAGCTATCTTTGCTTCCTCAATGTATACACTAAAAAAATCTCTCGGCCAGCATTTCCTCATAGATGAAAACATCTCCAGGAAAATTGTGGAGTCGTTACCTGTAAACGAAGGCCAGCAAGTGCTGGAAGTGGGTCCCGGTGGGGGCGCCATTACAAAATACCTGTTGCAGCTGCCAGGCATCCAATTTAAGGCCATAGAGCTGGACAGGGAAAAGGTGCAGTTCCTGGAAAAGACTTACCCCGAAATTCAGGGTAAACTGATCAATGAAAGCATCCTGGATGCGGCACTGCCTTTTGATGGTCCTTTCCGTCTGATCGGCAATTTCCCCTATAACATCTCTACACAGATCATGTTTAAGCTGCTTGACTGGCGCACCCAGGTGGATGTGGTAGTAGGGATGTTTCAGAAGGAAGTGGCCCAGCGTATTGCGGCTGATCATGGCAACAAGGAATATGGTATTCTCAGTGTGTTATTACAGGCCTATTATAAGATCGAATATTTATTTGAAGTACATGAAAATAGCTTCAATCCGCCGCCTAAAGTGAAGTCTGCTGTGATCCGCCTTACCCGGCTGGAACAACCGGTAGATATTGCGTCTGAGCGCAAATTTTTTGTACTGGTCAAAACCGCTTTCGGACAACGGCGCAAGCAATTGCGTAATCCGCTGAAGACGATGTTTGACAAGGAACTGTTAGCACAGGATCCCATTTTTACAAAAAGAGCTGAAGAGTTGAGTGTGGCTGATTTTGCAGCATTATCCCATAAGATGATATGAGCAGGAAAGTATTAGTTACGGCAAAAACGCATCCGTATTTAGTTGAACAGCTGGAAAACAAAGGATTTGAAGTCATCTACCAGCCGTCTATTTCTTATGACGAAGTATACAGTGCCATTCATGATTGTGTGGGGCTGATTGTAACCACCCGTATCCGGGTAGATAAACATATCATTGACCACGCACCGGCGTTGCAATGGATAGGCCGCCTGGGTTCCGGTATGGAGCTGATTGATGTGCCTTATGCAGAGAGTAAGGGGATTCGTTGTGCCAGCAGTCCGGAAGGTAACCGGGATGCAGTAGGTGAGCAGGCTGTGGGCATGCTCCTTTGCCTGCTGAACAATGTGCTGAAGAGCAGCCTGGAGCTGAGGCAAGGTATCTGGGAGCGTGACGGCAACCGGGGATATGAGCTGAATGGCAAAACCGTGGGGATCATCGGCTATGGTAATACCGGTAGTACCTTTGCGCATAAGCTGCAGGGGTTTGACGTGAACATCCTGGCATATGATAAGTATAAGACGGGTTTTGGTACTCCTGCTGTGAAAGAGGCTACCATGGAGGAGATATTCCGGGACGCAGATGTGGTGAGTGTACACCTGCCGTTAACCGCGGAAACGAAGCACCTGGCCAATGCGGCCTTTTTTGCTTCTTTTGCCCGGCCGGTATGGTTCATGAATACCGCCAGGGGTAAACTGGTGAATACCCCCGACCTGATTGCTGCACTGGAAAGTGGTGTGCTGGCAGGCGCCTGTCTGGATGTATTGGAAAACGAAAAACTAGCATCATATAGCGAAGTAGAAAAGGAACAATTAGCGTGGTTGCTGAAGGCGTCTAATGTAGTAGTAACCCCTCATATTGCTGGGTACTCTCATCAGGCGAGCATTAAGATGGCGCGCATTGTATTAGAGAAATTAAACATTTTATAAACCTCTCAAGCAGGAACTGATTTTCGGGATAAATGATTGATTTTCAATTTATTTAATCCCGAAATAAGGACCTTTTTTCTTTATAGGAAATTCATTATATTTGCGATAATACCAGTAAACAACGCTTCTGTGCAAATGGAGGCGTTGATTTTTTTTTCTTATAACCAAAAAAACACAACAGGTTATGTCTGGCATAAATTACGTTACGAAAGAAACCCTGGATCTGATGATGAACGAACTGACCCAACTTAAAACCAAGGGTCGGGCAGAAATTGCACGCGCTATTTCAGAAGCAAGAGAAAAGGGGGACTTGAAGGAAAATGCCGAATATGATGCCGCCAAAGAAGCACAAGGTTTGCATGAAGCGAAGATTGCTACGCTGGAAAATGCGATTGCAATTTCACGTATAGTGAGTGCAGATGCGATTGATACCTCCAAAGTATCTATCCTGTGTAAGGTAACTATTACCAATGTAGCTAACAAAAAGACGGTTACTTACCAGATCGTTTCTGAAACAGAGGCTGATTTGAAGGCTGGCAAAATTTCTGTGACTTCTCCCATAGGCAAAGGCTTACTGGGAAAGCATGTAGGTGAAGTAGCTGAGGTGCAGGCACCTAACGGACAGGTGAAATTCAAGATTGATAATATAACTGCATAAGCGCTACTGGCACTTTTTCATGATATTTGTATGGGTTGCATTCATTTGCAACCCTTTTTTATTTTACATTGACACTAAGAAATTAATACTATGACCATTTTCACGAAAATTATCAAGGGTGAGATTCCGAGCTATAAAATAGCGGAGAACGAACATTTTTATGCTTTCCTGGATATTTTCCCGCTGGTAAAAGGACATACCCTGGTCATCTCCAAAGCGGAAACGGATAAGTTTTTTGATGTGTCGGACGACTTGCTGAAAGAGTGGCTGCTGTTTGCCAAACCGATTGCACAAGCTATCGAAAAAGTAATTCCCTGTAATCGTATAGGCGTGAGTGTGGTAGGGCTGGAAGTGCCGCATGCACACATGCACCTGATTCCGATTAACTCGGCAGATGATATGAATTTTTCCCGCAGTAAGCTGAAGCTGTCTGTAGAAGAGTTTAAAGAGATACAGGCGCAAATTATCGCCGCCTTATAGTTGTATTATTTGGCAGGGGGAATGTTAAACCGGAATCCCACACCATGCACGGTTTCCAATTTGATTTGCGGATCTGATTTGAAATGTTTCCGCAGTTTGGTAATAAATACGTCCATACTGCGTCCGAGGAAGTAGTCATCTTTTCCCCATACATTGGAAAGTATATCTTCTCTTTTGAGTGTTTTATTGGGATTGTTACAGAAGTATTTCAGCAGGTCCGCTTCTTTCTGCGTCACCGAAATGGATACATCTCCATTGGTGGTGTAGAGGCGAAGGTCTTCATAATCGAAGGTAAGCTGACCAATGGTAAAGAGACTTGACTTGTCTTTACTCCGGCCCATGCTTCGTTTCAGGAACACTTCAATACGCAGTATGAGTTCCTGCATACTGAAAGGTTTGCTGATATAGTCATCGGCTCCGGTTTGGAGTCCGGCTATTCTGTCTTCTTTTTCATTCTTAGAAGTGAGGAATAATATAGGAACGTGATCATTGAGCTCGCGGATTTGCTGAGCCAGTTGCAGGCCGTCTTTTTTGGGCATCATCACATCCAGTAAGCAAATATCGAATGAGCGTACCTGAAACTGCTCCCATGCCGCCTGGCCGTCTATACTGTGCACTACATCATAACCCGCTTCTTCCAATCGTTTTTTCGTAACCGCACCAATATTTTGATCATCTTCCACCAATAGGATTCTTGCTTTCATATCTGCCTGATGCTGATTAATATAAAAAAGCTTGTTATATAACTTGTGTATAACAAATGATGGTCACCTTTCATAGTCAAGCTGTTATCCCGGCGCAGGGCCGTTAGCTTTAAATGGGTTGTTGAATTTCAACCAAAGTAACTACAATTTACGGATTTATGAAATAACCTTTTCGGGGTTTAATTTTTACCTGGCGATCCTTTCGGGGTGCTGTTGCAGGAATTGCTCCCAGCCTTTTGCTTTGCTAATTCCGGCGAGCGGACTGCTTTCCTGGTAAAAGTGACACACCGCTACGGCAAGGGCATCTGTAGCATCAAGGTAATCAGGACGTTCGGAAAGACTGAGGATACGTTGCAGCATCAGCCAAACCTGTTCTTTGTCCGCATTACCATTGCCGGTAACGGACTGTTTTACTTTTTTGGGAGAATATTCTGTTACCGCCAACCCTCCCTGAATAGCAGCTGCAATGGCTACTCCCTGGGCACGTCCGAGCTTCAGCATACTTTGAACGTTCTTGCCAAAGAAGGGAGCTTCAATAGCAAAACTGGTAGGTTTATGCTCCTGAATAAGTTCCTGTACCCTGCAATGAATCTGCTGTAATCGGTCGTAGTGATCTTTGAATTTGGATAGTTTCAGGACATTCATCTCTATGAGACTGGCCTTTTTTCCTTCGATAAGTATAAGCCCATAGCCCATTACGAGGGTACCGGGGTCAATGCCGAGAATTATTTTTGACTTGTTTGCCAACCACAGTTTATTTTTGCCAAAATTTTACTATCTGAACAAAAGTACCAAAATAATTCTCAATTACTTATTAGGAGCGGGGCTTTTTACCTGGCTGGCATACTCCATCTATTCGCAATTGATTCACCGGGACAACCTGCAGTTGTCTGTCCGGCATATGTGGGGGACCCTGCAGGAGAAAGGCTGGGTGGGCATCTTCCTGGTAATGGTACTCATGCTTTTTAACTGGGGACTGGAAGCCCGCAAGTGGCAAAAACTCGTGGCCCCATTGGAGGAAGTTTCTTTTTTGAGAGCGTTCAGTGCTATTCTTTCCGGCGTATCGTTATCTATTAATACCCCAAATCGTGTAGGCGAGTACGGTGGACGCATCCTGTATCTCAAAAATCATAACAAGCTGAAAGCCATTGCTGCTACTATAGTAGGAAGTTTTAGCCAGCTGATTGTGACTATTATTTTTGGGTTAATTGGTTTCCTGTACTATATCAACAACTTCGCGCTGGCAAAGGAGAGTGCTTTCCTGAACCCCGCTTTATGGCAGAAAATAATCCTGATTGGGGGAGTTCTTATTTGCGGCCTGATTATATTGTTATATTTTCGGTTACAAATTATTCTGTCTGTATTTGAAAAGGTACCTTTCCTGCGTAAAGCAAAGGTGTTTGTTCAGATCATAGTCAAATATTCATCCGGCGAATTACGTTACCTGTTGCTGCTTTCAGCCCTGCGGTATATAGTCTTCTCGGCACAGTATTTGATTTTGTTGGACGCCCTTGGCATGGAGTTCATGTGGTGGCAGGCGTTCTTACTAAATAGTGTAATTTATCTGGTAATGGCAGGCGTTCCTACTATCGCCATTGCAGAACTGGGAGTACGTGGAAAAGTGAGCATCTTTTTCCTTGGTTTGTTAAGCTCCAATACCATGGCCATTATAGCAGCCACGGTGGGTATATGGCTGATCAACCTGGTACTGCCGGCCGTTTTAGGAAGTGTGTTGTTGTTAGGAGTAAAAATTTTTAAGGAAAAATAGCTTCCATCAATGAAGTATCTTCTACTGATCATCTTATGGCTCTCCTGTATTCAACGTGTTGAAGCGCAAACCGATTTCTGCTCTATCCGAAACAGCAGCTTTAATGCCGGTGAAAGTATTACCCTGAAAGTATTCTATAATCTTGGTAAAATGTATGTGGGCGCAGGAGAAGCTACTTTTAACGTGGGCATCGAACGCTTCGCCAACCGCGATGTATTCCATGTGGTAGGAGATGGCAAAACTTACCGGGCCTACGACTGGATCTTTAAAGTACGTGATAAGTACGAAAGCTATATCGATACCGCCACCCTGCAACCCCTGAAGTTTGTCCGTAACGTAAATGAAGGCGGCTACAAGATCTATAACAATGTTATCTTCAATCAGGCCGGTCATCAGGCCATCAGTACCAACGGCACCTTTACGGTACCTCCCTGTGTACAGGATGTGATCAGCGCCATCTATTACGCCCGTAACATCAATTTCGACAAATATGTGGCCGGAGATAAAATACCTTTTGCCATGTTCCTGGATGACCAGGTATACAACATCTACATCCGGTATATGGGCAAGGAAGAGATCAATACCAAGTTCGGTAAGTTCCGCGCCATCAAATTCAAACCACTCCTCATTAAAGGAACCATCTTTGAGGGTGGTGAAAAAATGACCGTATGGGTAAGTGATGATGCTAATAAGGTACCTTTGCGGATAGAAAGCCCCATATCGGTGGGCAACATTGTGGTAGATATGATCAATTACAGTCACCTCCGTTACCCCTTTACCTCGCTGCTAAGTAAGAAATAGGCCGTATTCCGGCGTTATCATAGTAATAGTTTTAACAATTCATTTGAGTGCTGGCGCCCAAATTTTACCGACCTTTCGTGCCGCAGAAAAACTTTATATTTGTTATAATCAATCCTTTATGATTATGGAAGAACGTAAACCGAAAATATTATTGGCTGAGGATGATACCAATCTGGGTATGGTACTTAAAAACTACCTAGAGCTGAATGACTATGATGTGGAATTGTGCCGCGATGGTATCCTGGCTCTGGCAGCCTTCCGCCGCGAAAAATTTGACATCTGTCTGCTGGACATTATGATGCCCAATATGGACGGATTTAAATTAGCAGAAGAAATCAGAGACGTAGATCCTGATATTCCGCTTTTCTTCCTCTCTGCAAAAACCATGAAGGAAGACATCATCCAGGGGTATAAACTGGGTGCAGATGATTATATCTCCAAACCTTTCGACAGCGAACTTCTGCTGCTGAAAATTAAAGCTATCCTGAAACGCAACCAGGAGCTGAACAGCAAGGAAGAAGAAGTACACGAGTTCATTATCGGCTCCTATGCTTTCAACTCCCGCCTGCGCACACTGGCACATAACAATGAAACACATACGCTCTCCCCTAAAGAGAACGAACTGCTGCACATGTTATGCGAACATAAAAATGACCTGCTGCCACGTGAACTGGCACTGAAAAAAATATGGGGTAGCGATACCTACTTCAATGGCCGTAGTATGGATGTATACATCGCCAAACTGCGTAAATACCTGAAGGATGATTCCAATATTGAAATCGTGAATATTCACGGTAATGGCTTCCGGTTGGTTGTAAAAGAGTAGTTTTTTTGTCTTTGTTCAGGATTATACTGATTTAGATGATTTTCCAGATTTTTACTTTTGGGATTTTAAATGATATGAAAAAATTAGCGAAGAAGGATGAGGATAACCACATCGATCTTCGCTAATCTTTTTTAATCCTATTAATCAAAAAGTAAAAATCTGGAAAATCATCTAAATCAGTATAA
>NZ_DATCVJ010000259.1:0-14556 GCF_036566945.1 Chitinophaga sp.
ACTATAACAATGAAGCACATAACCTCATACAACGTCAGAATCGTAAAGATATTCAGCGCAGAGAACAACAGTTTTTTGATCACTTCCTGAAAGGCGCAGCAGCACCACAATGGCTGGAAAGCGGCGTACCTGCTACAGAAAAAGGAATTAACTGGGGCTGGGATTTGCAACAGTAACATCACGATATTTTAGGAACGCTACAAGTGCCTGGTAATGGTGCTTGTAGCGTTTTTTTTTGTATAGGGAGATGTGGGGATGAGGAGGGGATTTTAGGTGCAGAGGCAAAACAGGCGCTTGTGGTAATGGTAATTATTTGGAGAGAAGGAAAGATAGTAGCGGCTGTGACGGAACGATGTGATACAGATGCTTGCTGTTGTGGCTTATAATAACATAGAGAAAAGTTCTGATAATGAAATAATCATATTTAAAATGCTGTTACAAGTTGCTGCTGTAGCGGATTGTAAGCATTTGTTAATACGGAACATTTAGGGTTGAAATAACGAGTACGGACAAACGATTTTTCATCTTTGATGTATGCCCAATTTATACATCATAGCCGGTTGTAATGGTGCAGGAAAAACAACCGCCAGTTTTACCATATTGCCTGAAATACTCAACTGCCGTGAGTTTGTAAATGCGGATATTATTGCTGCGGAGCTATCGCCTACTAATCCGGAAAGTGCTGCATTCGAAGCCGGCCGATTGATGCTGCAAAGAATTCATGGGCTCATAAAAGAACAAGTGGATTTTGCTTTCGAAACAACATTGGCGACCAGGAGTTATGTATCTCTCATTAAAAATGTAAAAACAAAAGGCTATGATGTAACGCTGCTTTACTACTGGCTGAGATCTCCAACATTTGCAAAAGTAAGAGTGGCGGCCAGAGTGGCAGAAGGAGGACACCATATTCCAGCCGATGTAATTGAAAGAAGGTATCACAGAGGGATTCATAATCTGATCCATCTATATATTCCTATTTGCGATAACTGGCTGCTAATAAATAACATGACTGTCACACCGACAACCATCGCATGGGGAGCCAATACCAGCTATCAGAAGATAACAAACATCCCCAACTGGGAATTAATGACAGCAGAAAACAGCGCTTATGCACGCTAAAGAAACTTCGTTAGTGGAATTATCTGATAAAGTAATGCAAGGCATGAAGAAAGCCATGCGCAAGTTGGTGGAAACAAGCGCAGCGCAAAACAAAAAACTGGTTGTAGGCAACAAAGACGGTAATCCCATGAGTGTTCTGGCAAAAGACTTATTAATTACCCTCAAATAAGCCTTGGCTAAGGCATCTTAACTATTAAAGATTTCGGAATAAGTATCTCCTTTGGTTGCCCTTTTTCCGAAATAAACCTCCCTATTAGTATACTAACTATCTTTAAGCCACAAACACAGTACCTTCCCTACCCAGCTATAGGTTCCCTCCCTCCTCAAATATATTTTTCATAATATAAAACATTTAACATATATTTACAATAACATCGCCACTTTAGCGTATGGTGTGAATTTGCAGCGATAGCGATATCCCTTAACACCACATTATTGTACCTATGAACTTCCATATCTATCATCCTGCGGATGCATTACGTCCTTTTGTAAAGCAATATTATTTCTGGGAAGACAACACCCGGGGAATCATTCAGCTGCCACAAAACCTGTTTGCTCTTGGCGATCAGTACATGGTATTCATCCTGGAAGGTAAAGCGGAAATAAAGCCGCTTAATCACAAAGCATTTACCTTACCAGCCACCTCGGTGCTGGGACATATCACCTGCGCTTGTCAGCTACAGGTACAGGGACCGGTAAAAGTAGCAGTGGTACAATTAAATGCATATGGGTGTCATCGTTTGCTGGGACTGGATGCGGCCAACTTCACCAACTACTACCGCAACCTGCGGGCTACAGAACAGCCACTATGGGACGCATTACTCAACAACTTACATCATATTCACGAACCTAAAGAGGTAGAAACCTTACTGGATGAGGCTTGTCTGCAGGCATTAACCACACAGGCAGATAACCTGAACGCCGTAGATGATATGGTGGATTACCTGCTGATTATGCAGGGTAATGTGGAACTACAGGAACTATCGTCCCGCTATGGACTTTCCCGTCCTACGCTGGAGCGTATATTCAGCACCGTAGTCGGTATTCCGCCTCAGCTATTTGCACGGATGATCCGTTATAAAACAGCCCTGAGTGCGCTGCGGCAGTTAAATTTACCGGAGTGGCAAACACCTGTTACGGCTACCGCTTATTACAACCAGGCCATGTTTATACATGACTACCTGCTGTTTAATCACGAAACACCTTCTTACTTTGCACCCGCTGCTGCCGCTACTATTGCACATATGCCGGTTACAGGGCCACACGCAGTAGCAGTAGCCAGCTAATATTTAACGAATAAAAATATTGCCTTATTTTAGTGAGCTGAATGCTCACTGAATATGGAAATCATTACCGTAAAAGAAGGTGAATACCATATCACCTCCGACAAAGCCCGGCTTGACCTGCACGCTATTCACGATTACCTGTCCAAAGAGTCTTACTGGGCACAAAACATACCTTTCGACACCGTTCAAAAGTCCATCTCAGGTGCTTTATGTTTCGGGGTATTTCACGAAAATAAACAGGTAGGTTTTGCCAGGGTGATTACCGATGGCGCCGTATTCGGCTACCTGGCAGATGTATATATACTGACACCTTACCGCGGTAAAGGACTCTCTAAATTCCTGATGCGCACTATTTTAGCACACCCTGACCTGCAGGGATTAAGACGCATGTTGCTGGTTACCTCCGATGCTCACGGACTATACCGGCAGTTTGGTTTTACGGAGGTACCCAATCCGGAAAAATTTATGCAGCGTCATAACCCTGACCCCTACACGAAAAAAGAATAATAACCATACTTTTTGTTTAACTTACTGTTATAACAGGCATCTATGCAATACTCTGCAGCCCATTGGCGTGAACAACTGAAACTACAGTCCCATGTGGAAGGGGGGGCATTCCGCGAAACCTACCGCTCTGAGTGGGTACTGGATATGACTACCCTGCCGGCAGGCATGACGGGCAACCGCAATGCATCCACCTGCATTTATTTTTTATTGGAAGAAGGAGAATTCTCGGCCTTCCACCGTATTGCGGCCGATGAAATCTGGCATTTCTATGATGGCCATACACTCACTATCTATGAAATAGCCCCCGGCGGCAAACTCCTCGTTCACAAGCTCGGACGCGATATCGCCAACGGAGAAAACCTGCAGGTGATCATTTCAGCAGGTAACTGGTTCGCTTCCCGTGTGGAAGTTCCCGGAGGCTACGCCCTCACCGGCTGCACCGTGGCGCCCGGGTTTGACTTCGCAGACTTTGAACTGGCAGAAAAAGCTCCCCTGCAGGCGGCCTATCCCGCTCATGCAGCGTTGATAGATAGTCTGACAAGGTAACTTACCCATAACGGCCACGGCTATCCGCCGTCAGCTCCCAACTTTTTATTAATTTACAGGTATGAAAAAAATCTTCTACCTCGTTATACTGGTGATATTAGCTGTCCTGATATTTTGGCTGGGCAAACGTTTTGGTAGTACCAACGTGAGTCAGCAGGTAATATCCAACAGCACTATCGTGAAGGAAATTGCAGAACTGGCCAGCCTGGATGTACAGGGATCTGCCAGTATCAAAAGGAGTAATATCGAAAATAATGGCGACTGGACCGATAACCTGAAGAAGACTTTTTTTGAAAACACCGTATGGGTCACTATTCCCTACCAGGCTAAATTTGGGGTCAATATTGACGATAAGCTCTTTAAAGTGCAAACGACAGATAAAAAGATCATTATCCACCTGCCGGCGCCTCATCTGCTCAGCTATGAGTTGAAAATGGATCGGATGGAAACCTCCAACCGCAAAGGCTGGCTGTTGTCTCAGGATGATGAAACCTATACCGACGTACAAAAGAAACTGTATCAAACCTCCCGGGCCCAGCTGGAAAATAACACTTTGTATATTCAGCAATCCAAAGAGAAAATAAGGAAAGTAATGGAGCAGTATTATGCACCATTTCTAAAAGATCATACCCTGGAAATACAGTATGATGGCGAAACAAAGGCCCCAGCACTGAACTAAACCGCTCTACGCCGCCTGCTCTGCTATGTACTTCACCAGGCTTCTTTTGGCAACAGGCAACAGCGTTTCATCTACCGGCACTACCAACGGTGTTTCCACGCAATACACCGCAGGATTGGGTAGGCTGTTCCGCTCCTTTATCAGCATGGATTTAATATGCCCGATGGTATGCACAAAATCCTTCCTGTACTCCTGTACATATTGCGTGTGAATACCACGGAACTTTTCATCGTGTCGCTCAAAAATGGTTAACCGGTAAGTATACACCAGCGTATGACTGCAGCGTCCATCACAAAGCAGCAGATAACCTTCTGCCGTTTCCAACGGAATAAGTCCTACCGGAAAAATGCTCAGGTTTTCAGCCACATACTCATAAATCTCTGCACCTTCTTTAATCGTGCTGTTTAACTGGGGTAAAGAATACTGAATGATGCTTTCCAGTTCTTCCATTAACTCATCATCCGCAATCAGCTGTTCATACAATAATTCCAGCTTCTGCAAATTAATGGCCGTGAGTCGCTTTGGAAATTGTTGCTGCAAAAACTGTTTGTTATCCCGGAAGGCCAACAGGTTGTTGTAATGAAAGATAATGTCGGCCAACTGTGGGTACAGCTTGCTTTGGGTAAAGTGATGATTGATGTCCTGCAGATAGGCTAATAGGGTATATTTTTTCAGCTCAAAGTCAATATAACCATCAGCAAACCATGTTTCGCTTAACGCTCCCATATCAATTAAATTTAATGGATCATGTACTGAATTTACGAAAAAAAAACCGCAAAAAGGAGCGCTTTTTGTTAATAGAGCACTATTTTAAATAATATTTCTGTGCCTGTCAAACTTCACACTACAAAGGATCTAACATAGTAATATGGTAGCAAAAAAGAGGGTAAAAACAAAAATATTTTGGTGCTGACTTTTTTATTAGCGTAATTTTCATAACTTCAGTATATTATTTTTCATTTTTTTAATTTCAGTTATCATGAACATTTACGTAGCCAACCTGCACTATAGGTTGAACGATGAGGATCTCCATCAGATTTTCAGCGATTTTGGAGAGGTTACCTCCGCTAAGGTTATCAAAGACCACGAAACTGGCCGCTCACGTGGTTTTGGCTTTGTGGAAATGCCTAATCAAGAAGAAGGAGCAAAGGCTATGGATAGTTTGAACGGCAGCGAAATCGAAGGTAAGCAGTTGATGGTAAACGAAGCAAGACCTAAACAACCGAATAATAATTTCAAAGGTGGCGGTGGTAATAACCGTGGCGGCGGAGGATATGGTTCCCGCGACCGTCGTTATTAATAATCCCCTTTATTCGGCACAAAGGAACTGGAAAAGGCGCTCTAACAAGCGCCTTTTTACTTTTGGCGCAATGCCATTATCATCTTCCTAAAACAAAAAATGCAACGAAGAAAAATCTCCGCTGCATTTTTCTAAAAGCTAAAAGCTAATGGCTAATAGCTATTTTAAATTCCTTTCTTCGGATCAAAATTCTCCAGCTCCTGTGCTACTGCGCTCAGGAAAGTAGAACCCAGTGAACCATCTACAATACGGTGATCGTACGACATAGACAGGTACATCATATGTCTGATACCGATCGTATCTCCTTCAGCAGTTTCTATTACCACCGGACGTTTCTTGATAGCACCTACCGCCAGGATGGCTACCTGCGGCTGGTTAATGATAGGAGTTCCCATCAGGCTACCAAAAGTGCCCACGTTCGTCAGCGTAAAAGTACCGCTCTGCGTATCTTCCGGTTTCAGCTTATTCTGACGTGCAGAATTAGCCAGGTGATTTACCTGTTTGGTTAATCCTACCAGGTTCAGCTGATCCGCATTTTTGATCACCGGAACAATGAGGTTACCACTTGGTAATGCCGCAGCCATTCCTATATTGATATCTTTCTTGATAATAATTTTATCGCCATCCAGGGAACAGTTGATCAGCGGGAAACGCTTAATACACTTCACGATGGCTTCGATAAACAGCGGCGTAAAAGTAAGCTTCTCTCCTTCGCGTTTTTCGAAATCACCCTTCACGCGGTCGCGCCATTTTACCAGGTTGGTCACATCGGCTTCTGCGAAGCTGGTTACATGCGGACTGGTTTGTTTGCTCATCACCATGTGATTGGCAATCAGTTTACGCATACGGTCCATTTCCACGATTTCTACATTGCCGCTATAGGTAGGCGATGCAACGGTAGTATTGGTCACCACTGGCTGACGGGAAGTAGCCACGGCGGAGGATATTGGTTCCGGCGTTACATCCGGTACCACCTTACCTTCCCGGCGATCTGCCACGTATTGTAAAATGTCTTTTTTAGTAACCCGGCCATCATTACCGGAGCCTGGAATCTTTTCCAGGTCAGCAAAGCTAACGCCTTCCTGCTGTGCAATGGTGAGCACCAGGGGAGAATAAAATTTAGCGCCGCCAGCTGATACCGCTGTTTCAACAGCCGTTGTATGTACCGGCGCCGAAGTAAATCTCGGCTCGGAAACAGTCGCAGGGGCTGCAGGTGTTACAGGTGCAGTAGCCGCCGCTGCATCGGCATTGGTATTAATACGGGCAATGACAGTACCTACTGCCACCACATCATTTTCGTTAAAGAGCACTTCCGTGATCTCTCCTTCCGCAATGGAAGGTACTTCGCTATCCACCTTGTCAGTGGCAATTTCAAGCACGGTTTCATCTACTTTTACGTGATCGCCCGCCTTTTTATGCCAACGCAAGATGGTGGCTTCCATGATGCTTTCCCCCATTTTTGGCATTACCAATTCTACAATGGCCATAAGATTGATTTTTGCTTTAGTGCGCAACAAAAATAAGGGAATTGTACCAATTCAAAATGGTCCCAATATCCCTATTGCAGAATGAATTTGCGCAATTCATTCATGGCGTAAATAGCGGTCATCTGGGTATTCCGTTCCCGGTCGTACCGCAGCTGAAATTTTACGGTATTAATCCTCTCTTTGCTACCCACAGCTACCCATACGGTGCCTACCGGTTTATCCGGCGTACCGCCATCAGGGCCCATAATGCCGGATACGGCGATGGCGTAGTCGGTATCCAGCACCGATAACGCACCAGCCACCATTTCCCGCACTACCGCCTCGCTTACAGCACCTTGTGCTTGCAGCGTTTCACGTTTTACCCCCAGCACCTGCTCCTTTGTCTCATATGCATAAGCTACCACGCTCCCCTTAAAATAAGCAGAACTGCCCGGGATAGCAGTAATCCAGCTGGCAATCAACCCGCCGGTACAACTTTCCGCGGTTGCCACAGTTTTACCCTTTTCTTTCAATAGTTGCCCTAATACCTCTCCCATCGTCATGTCCTGATCGGTCACCAGGATATCCGCTAACAACTCCTTCAGCTCATGAAACAGGATACTCACTTCCGCTGCTACCGATAATTTATCCTTCCCGGAAGCAGTTAACCGCAACTTGAGTAAGCTGTAACTGGGCAGATACGCCAGTTTCACATGTGCCGGCAGTTTGGCTTCAAAGCCGGTGAGCCGCTCGGCAACAAACGACTCTCCCATTCCCGAAGTAATCAATGTCTGATGTATCACTGCAGGGGTATGAAAATGTTTCCCCAGCTCCGGCAGCACAAAATCAGTCATAATTCCCTGCATTTCATGCGGCACGCCCGGCATAGATACATAGATCTTACCCTCTTTTTCAAACCACATTCCAGGTGCAGTACCTCTTTTATTGTCAATCACAGTAGCCGATTCCGGCACCATGCTCTGATCTAAATTACGCTGCAGGATAGGCAGCCCCCTGCTTTCGAAAATATGCAACACATTTTCAAGGGCAGCTTCATTTTGAACCAGCCTGGTTTTAAAGTACTCACAAAGCGTGGGCTTGGTGATATCATCTGCCGTAGGCCCTAATCCTCCGGTAATCAACACAATATCAGAAACAGCCGATTCACGGGCCAACGCCTCCAGGATATCTTCCTTTATATCGCCGATGGCTACACGACGATGTACCCATATTCCCATCCCATTCAACTGCTGCGCAATCCAGGCCGAATTAGTATCTATCGTTTGTCCTATCAGCAATTCATCCCCGATAGTAATAATGCTGGTGGTGATCTTATCCATATATAAGATTTGAGCTGTTAGCCATTAGCTGTTAGCTGTTAGCAAATGCAGCGGAGAAGTTGTTGTGTTAATTTCCGCTGCATTTACTAACAGCTAACAGCTAAAAGCTAAAAGCTGGTAAAAAACGGTGCTAATCTTTTCTTCAGCTCTTCCGGTAAACCGGCCTTCTGTTTGGTATTCACATCAATGAATACCAGCGTGGTCACCCCTACATTCAGCAATTCATTCTTCTCGTTATACAACTCACTGTGAAACTGTATTTTAGAACTCTTTGGCAACTCCCGGAGTGTAGTCTTCACCGTTATAAGGTCATCATAATAGGCCGGCCGCAGGTATTTTACATTCAATTCTGCTACAGGCATAATCACGCCCTGGTCTTCCAGCTCCTTATAGGTGAAGCCCAATTCCCGGATGGCTTCTGCCCTTCCTACTTCATAATACAGCCCATAATTGCCGTAATAAAGATATCCCATCTGGTCTGTTTCACCATAACGTACCCGGATCGTTGTTGTACTGATAAACATGGTTCCTCGCTATTTTATACCCAAAACGTTTACTTGAAAATTTTATTTGCCCAGGGCGCCATCGATCGAAAATTTGCCCGGACCTGTAAACAACAAGGTGACAAAGGCGGCCAGGAAAAGAATAGGTAATTCTTTTTCGTCGAGCGGCTTATGGCCGGAAATCATAAAAACAATCACACTCATACAAATGATCAGTGGGATGGAAGCCAGTCTGGTCAACAGTCCCAGGATCAACAACACCGCACAAAACACCTCTGCAAAAACGGTCATCCCCAAAGATATTTTATGCGTTACCCCCAATGGATCCGGAAAAGAATTCATTTTGGCAGTAAAATTGATCAACTTGGGCCAGCCGTGCATTAATATCATCCCTCCGAATACAACCCGGAGTACCAGCATAGAAAAACTTACGGCGCCATTTGTGTAACCGGTTGAGAACAGTTTTCTCATAGTAGGTAAGGTTTTTGTACTAAAAATTATTTTTCGCAAGATAAATGAATAGACTTTGCCTTGCTCCCGGAGTTATCCACATTGTTGGAAACGCAATCGGAAAAGAAAAGATATAACTTTTATATTTGGCTCGCAAAGTAGCAACGGAAGAAAAGATTTCCCGCAAAGGCGCAAAGCAGCAGAGCAGCAGAGAATTTTTAAGCTACATAAGATAAATATCTTTGCTGCTCTGCTGCTTTGCGCCTTTGCGGGAAATATCCGCAGGAAATATTTTGCCCAAAGATTCGTTTTAAACGCATATTCAAGAAATAACAGCTATAGCATGCAATTCATAAGAAAAGTTTTTATTCCCGGACATCTGTACTTATCCCTCCTGGCTTTTGCCGGCGCAGGTTTGGCAGGGATGCCTTCAGCACAGGCGCAGCAAACACGAGTATATACAGACCCGGAAAAAGTATTCAAGGATGCCCAGCAGTATTTCCAGCAGGAAAAATATGCCGTATCCATGCAGCTTTTCAAGCAAACCATTGATAACATCGATTATTTCCATGAAACGAACCGTGATCTGGTGAAAACAGATGCGTTCTACTATTATACCATCTGCGCCCTCAAACTGCAACAGGATAATGCAGAAAAAGAGGCCCTCAGATTCCTCAAACTGGCCAATAACAATGCCCGGGAAGAACTGGTCAGCTACCAGCTGGCAAAATATTATTTCCGCCAGAATAAACTCAAAGAGGCCATTCCTCTCTATGAAAAAGCCAATATCGAAAACCTGTCCAATGCAGAAATTGCAGAAGCAAAATTCGAACTGGCTTATTGCTATTTTAACCTGAAAGATTTCAAAAAAGCGCAGCCACTGTTTGCCTCCATCAAAGAGATGCCCGGCAAATACAGTCTGCCTGCCAACTACTACTATGGCTTCATCGCCTACTACAATCACCAGTATGGAGAAGCCCTCAACAGCTTCCAGAAAGTAGTCAACGAACCTAAATACAGCAACGTAGTACCTTATTACATCGCTGAGATTTATTATTTCCAGGGCAAAACCGATCAGCTGATTGCTTATACAGAACCCCTCCTCCAAAAAGGTGGTCAGTACTACGAAGCTGAACTGAAACAACTGCTGGGTAAAGCTTACTTCGAAAAAAAGAACTACCCGAAAGCACTTCCTTATCTGCAGGACTTCCAGAACAATGCGGATGATGTAAGAAATGAAGATATCTACCAGTTATCATATGCCTACTACCAAACCAATAATCTCAATAAAGCCATTACCGGCTTCAAACAATTAAGCAGCTCAAAAGACTCGCTGGGACAAAACTCTATGTACCTGCTGGGCGACTGCTACCTGCGCACCGGCCAGAAAGCCAATGCCCGCAATGCTTTTGCCTTCTGCGCCAACAATAGCTCCAACGCACAGCAACAGGAAATTTCCCGCTTCAACTACGGCAAATTATCTTATGAACTGGGCTATCCCGATGCTGCCCTCAATGAACTGACACAATTTGTAAAAACATACCCCGCTTCCTCCTATAACAAAGAAGCCCGGGAAATACTGGTGAACCTCTTCATGAACAGCAACAACTATAAAGATGGTTTAGCTACGATTGAAATGATCGCTGATAAAAATCCTACGGTACTGAAAGCATACCAGAAAGTAGCCTATGGCCGTGCCACCCAGCTGATCAACGATCAGCAACTGGCAGAAGCCGACCGCCTGCTGGACATCGCCATCAGCAACCCATACGATCCTCAGATCAAACAACTGGCCCATTTCTGGAAAGCAGAAATTGCCCTCCGCCAAAATAAAAATGACCAGGCGATCACTAACCTGAACGCCTATCTGAATACGACGGCGCCTGTTTCCGGTGAAGCCAATGCACAAACGGCCAGCTATAACCTGGGTTATAGCCTCCTGAAACAAGATAAATACACAGAAGCACTGCCTTATTTCGAAACAGCACAAAAAACCAGCGGCCCCAATGCACAACGCATTGCTACCGATGCGGCCCTCCGCAGCGCAGACTGCTACTACATGCTGCGTCAGTTCCCGAAAGCATTGTCGCTGTACGATCGCATTATCAGCAATAATGAACCCGGCGCCGACTACGCCACTTATCAGAAAGCGGTGATCCTGGGCCTGCAGGGCAAACAAGCCGAGAAACTGGCTTTGCTCAAACAACTGGGTAACAAGTTCCCCAGCTCCGGTTTCAATAACGAAACAGATATCGAAATCGCCAATACTTATCTCTCGGAAGAAAAATATACAGAAGCCATTCCTTTTCTGGAAAATGTATTACAAAAGCAGCCTAACGGCCCGAATGCTCCCAGAGCATTACTCAAACTGGGACTGAGCTACTATAACAAGGATAACGATAGCAAAGCACTGTCGTACTACCGTCAGGTAGTGGAAAAATTCCCAGGCTCACCTGAAGCTAACGAAGCACTGCAAAGTATGAAGTCGATCTACGTAAGCCAGGGTAAAACCGACGACTACCTCGCTTTCCTGAAAGCCAGTGGCAGAACGGTAACCGCTACTGCAGAAGATTCCCTCACCTACGCAGCCGCAGAATCCCGGTTTACCAGCAACGACTGTGCGGGCGCTACCAGCGGATTTAATAACTACATCCAGAAATATCCAAACGGTCAGTTTATCTTACCCGCTTATTTCTATAAAGCAGAATGTGCCTATAACAATAAAGACTATACGGCCGCACTGCCAGCTTACGAATTTGTATTGTCCCGCAACAACAGTTTATATGCAGAAAGATCTGCCCTGCAAGCGGCCAATATCAACTTCTACCAGCAAAAAAATTATGAAAAATCGAGGACCTATTACCTGCAACTGCAGGACCTCGCTACCAGCAAGGAAAACAGTCTCTCTGCCACCAGAGGATTACTCCGCAGCAACTATCAGCTGAAACGCTGGGATGAAGTAACCAACTACGCAGAAATGTTACTGGCAGCTGCTAATATCAGCACCGATGACCAGATCATCGCACATTTCTATCGTGGTAAAGCACAGCAACAG
Organism: Chitinophaga sp.; assembly: GCF_036566945.1. Lineage (GTDB taxonomy): Bacteria > Bacteroidota > Bacteroidia > Chitinophagales > Chitinophagaceae > Chitinophaga. The sequence continues at coordinate 12,252 of NZ_DATCVJ010000259.1, forward strand.
GCCAAAGATTATGCAGCCGCACTGGCTGAGTTCAAAACCGTTGCCGGCATGACAAAATCCGAAACAGGTGCAGAAGCACGCTATAGTATTGCAGACTGCTACCTCCAACAGAATGAACTGGATGCTGCTGAAAAAGCTGGTTTTGATGTGATTAAAAATACCCCATCCTACGAGTTCTGGGTGGCAAAATCATATATCCTGCTGGGTGATGTATATACCCGTCAACAGGACTATTTCAATGCAAAAGCTACTTACCAGAGTATTGTTACCAACAGCTCTATCCCTGAACTGAAACAGGAAGCAAAAGATAAACTGGCCAAAGCAGAAGCAGAAGAAAAAGCAGCCGGTAAAAAACCGAAGAAATAACATTCATTCCGGATGTTGGAATTTTGACAATTAAGCGCAACAAAGCATGAACATTCAAACAATATATAACAAACGTACTTTCATCATCACCGCACTGGGCGCGGCCGGACTGCTGTCTTCACAAAAGACTTTCGCACAGGAACCGCTGAAACAGGAAACGATCGATATCATTTCCACCAATCAGCCTAAACTGCGCGATGCCTACAAACTCAATCTCACGGCTACTTTGCCGGGAATTGATACCAGCAGGCCCTCGCTCAAATACCAGATACCGGCGCTGAACCTGAACTTCATGTACCAGGCCACGCCACTGAAACCACTGGCACTGGGGAAAGACTCCCTCTCTTACCTGCAGAATAATTTCGTAAAACTGGGCTATGGTAACTTAAAAACACCTTATGTGCAGGCAGGCTTCGGAAGTGGTAGAAAGGATATCTACAACTACGGCTTGTATGTAAATTATACCGGTTCCCAGGGCAACGAAATCGCCGATCAGATCTATAGCAACCTGAATGTACTGGCCTCCGGCACGTACCTGCTGCCTAAATTCAAATTTGATGGCAGCATCGGCTACGACCGTAATACCGTTCACTATTATGGTTACGGGCACGATACCGCCAGTTATAAAAAGAAAGATACAGAACAAACCTTTAATCAGCTGACCGCCACCGTAGGCATGCAGAACCGCCCGCAGAACGACTGGGCATTTACCTTTCAACCACAGGTGAAGTTTATTCTATTTAACGACTCTCACCAACGTACAGAAAATACCTTTTTACTGAAAGTACCCGTACGCAAGCAGGTGTTTGAAGATATCTACATTGGCGTAGAAGGTGTATTTGACCTGTCTACCTATAAAGTAGATAACAGCCGCGCGGTGAATAATAATATCGCCGCCATTCATCCGGCAGTAGACATCATCAAACCCGGCTTTGTACTGCATGTGGGTGTGAATCCAACCTGGAGCGACAGCAAATTTTACCTGCTGCCAGACATCGTGAATGAGTCGCACCTGGTACGCAAAAAACTGATCCTGAGCAGTGGCTGGATTTCCTACTTTGAAAAGAACTCCTATCGCAACCTCGCCAGTAAAAATCCATTCCTCGCAGGGTTACCCGGCGCCGGCGACATGCTGAATACCCGTGTAGAAGAGAAATATACCGGTATCAAAGGAACTTTGGGCAGTCACTTTAACTACAATACCAAATTCGCTTCCGTTACCTGGTACAACATGCCGTTGTTTGTAAACGATAGCCTGGACACGAAGAAATTCACCACTTATAACGAAGCCATGCTGCGGGCCTTCCAGCTGCATGCTGAAGTAGGTTATATCGAAGAAGAGAGATTCCAGGCACGCGTAAGCTTCGACTGGTACAACTATAACAAACAGGAAACACAGGTACAACCCTGGCATCTGCCGGCGTTCCAGGGCGATTTGTTTATGCAATATACCATTGCCAAAAAATTACACCTGAACGCAGATATCTTTGCGCTGAGCGGCAGCTATTACCTGCTTCCCAACCAGGATTTCAATAAAACCAAGGGCGCATGGGACCTGAATGCAGGCGCAACTTATGATATCCATAAGAACTTTGGCCTCTGGGTAAATGCAAATAATATTTTTAATTCGCACTATCAACGCTACTACCTGTACCCTACTTACGGGTTTAATATTGTAGGCGGAGTAATGATTAAGTTCTAACAGGGCGCCAGTCCGTTCTTATGAGCTTTTAGCCGTTAGCTTTTAGCTTTTAGAAAATGTAGTGAAGGATAATATATGTTAATCTTCACTGCATTTTCTAAAAGCTAAAAGCTAACGGCTAAAAGCTGGTTTAATCCCGACAAATTCTTAACTTCCCTTTTGGCAAAACAGCAGGAGCCTACCATATCTTACATTCCTCTCCGCTGTATTTACTAAAAGCTAACAGCTAAAAGCATG
>NZ_DATCVJ010000260.1:0-7205 GCF_036566945.1 Chitinophaga sp.
TCCCGTATAAGTCAAAGAAGTTGCTCCATCAATATTACCTCCGGCACTATTTATTGTAAAAAGGACGTTTGAGGTTGAGATTTTTCTTACAACAACTACTTTTCCTACAGGAACACTTGATGCATTCGGTAGTGTTACGGTAAATGCCGCATTTCTATTCACAATAACTGAGTATTCTGCTACTCCGACAGTAGCCGAGGCTCCGGCAGTAACAACTCTTATTGGAAAAGCACCCGGAGTAGCAGGCGTCCAGGCAGTAGTAGTAGCATTATACTGTAACACCTGGTTTGCGGTTGGCGCTGTGCTACTTACATCTACACCCTGAATCTCACCTGCGTTCCAGATATTGGAATTGCTGTTAGCTGACAAAGTTCCTCCGCTCATAGCGAGGGTGGTAGCATCTGCGGTAACATTACTAATATCGCCATTTCCATCACGACCTAAGATACTGGTAGATGTACCTGCACTACCTGTGATCCGCATAGTTCCCGCAACGTGCAATAACCTGGCAGGCGTACTGGTACCTATTCCTACATTTCCTCCATTCTGCAAAAACAACCGGTAGTCCTGTACATTTGTTTCCACAAAATTCAACCCACCTCCTAATATATTCCAGTGCCACTTTGGTGTACCTGTAGCATCTTCAAATGCCAGTACGTCATTACCATTTGCACGTATAATTAATGGGTGGCCATTAAATTTTGTAGCACCATTCAACAGGGTTAAAGTGGAGGCAGAAAAATCTGTTCCACCGCTTTCTGCGGCTGTTTGTCCTCTCGATCCCCTGAAAAGTTCTTTGTTATTATACTTCACCACCATATCAACCGCATTTATGGTACCGAGAAACTGGGTGGCAGTAGCGGTGTTACCACCGGTTAACCAGTTAGTGGTGGAAGGGTTATCTGTTAAGATAACATCGCCCTGGGCATTGATGCTAAGTACTTTTGAAGTAGCCGGTGCCGACTGAGCGCTGACCAAATTTGTTAATCGAAGCCCAGAAACATTAAACGGTGCGGCGGTAGTGAAAGATGGACCTGTAATTTCCACCTTATTTCCCGGAGTAGTGGTACCCACTCCGAGCGTTCCACCAATCACACCGTTACCAGATATATTAAAGTTTGAAGTTGTCTGTGTAGTAGTTGTGTTCTGAATATAGGCGCCTGAGTTAGTCGGTAAATCCGCTGCCACTAAAGAGCGAAAAGCTGGCGCTGCAGCCGTAGACCCTGAAGCAGGACCTGCAAAAACAAGATTAGGGCTTTGTGTATTCAGTGTAGTCGTTATCGTACCATTGGCAGTAAGCGGCGATCCTGTTACTGTAAACAGTGATGGCATAGACAATCCAATAGAAGTAATGCCTGCTGCAGTAGGTGTTTTGGCGATCCACTCTGTACCATTAAAAGTCAGTACCTGATCGGTGAGTGGTGTAGGTGCATTGAGAAGTTTGCTCTGAAGGTGGCTGGCATTCCACATAGAAGTTCCACTGTTAGCTGTTAGCACCCCCAAATTAAGCGACATTGTATTATTCAGTTGAATAAAAGTTACGGCGCCATCCGGACGTCTACCTAATAACAAGTTAGGTTCTAAACCACCCAGATCGTTTGTCACACGTAGTGTGGTTGTTTCCAATCCATCAGAAAAAGTTTTCAGCCCTTTAAAAGTTTGAGCACCGGTGCTAACAAACCCGGCTTGGGTAAGTCCGGCATTCGGAATCGTCAGGGTTTGGGTACCGGCTGTAGGAGTAGTAAAACCCAGTGTACCAGTAGGATTATTGATCACCGCCAGTGTTTGCGCTGGTGTAAAATCGTTGTTGATAGACTTAATAGTGCCCCCTTCCGGAATCAGTTTTGTCCAGTAATTATTTGCTCTAACGCGGAATGAGTTGTCTGGTTCCAGATAAATGATCATTCCATTTATCGGATTTGTTATCAGCGTAGTATCTGTGATACGGGTAATTAACAGTGCCTGCTTCTTACTTTCCAGTTCAAGTAATGCAGATGGTTTTATTACGGAAGGATTGGTTCCCAGCTTTAATTGCTGTGCCAACAATTGCTGATTGCTTAAACAGAACAACATGGCAGCACATACTTTTACAAGCCCTTGCAGCTTCATACATCATCATTTAAGTAAGCACAAAAGAGGTGAAACGGCTACGGTTATACGTAGCCGTTTCAAATACTGTTCAACCTTATTTCTTAATAATGTACCAGGTATCAACACCGTTTGATTGTACGGTGATGAAGGTCCAGTCGTTGTAGATATCGATGGAGTTACCATCTTCAATGAACTGACCGGCTATAGCCTTTACGGTAACAGCGTTATTAAGATTATTGGTAGCATCAGCTGCTACTTTCTTGATGGTGTATATACGTCCCTTTGCACCAGCGGCAGTTGGTAATGTAATGGTTGCTGCGGCGGTGCTTTTTACGATCACGGTATAATCTGTTGCATCCACCGTATAGGACGCGGCTACTTCTTTAATGGCCATAGACACAGAACCTTGTACCTGTAAGGTAGAATTAGCGATATTGCTGGTATCACCAATGTTCAGGGTTGACTTCACGGCTACATCGTTGGCAAATCTTTTATTACCTGCGAAAGATTGGGAAGCATTGCTTACCAGACCACCTACTACAGATGGATCGGCCTGCGGAATGCTTACCGTTACAAGGTTAGCAGCATCTTTAGTCACTTTCAGATCTGTACCTGCATGATCTTGTGTAAAGGTCATGGGAGTAAATATAGACGCAGGCAGTTTTTTGCTCACTACTTCGTTGGCACTATTCAGCAACAATACGGTGCTGTCTAAAGCAACACCAGTAGCAACGTTACCCAGTGTTAAAGTGTTATCTAATTTAGTGGTGCTGGTTACGTGCATAGTACCGGTTACGTCGGTATTGCCGGTAATATTTGTAGCACCGGTGATAGTAGTTGCGCCGGCGATAGTTGTAACACCAGTGATCGCAAGACCACTGTTACCAGTAATTTTTCCGGTAAATGTTTTATCACCACCAAAAGATTGAGTGCCTATTGAAACCCCACCTGGCATTAAGTCGCTGGCGGCATTTAAAGCGATCGTTGGATTAGCACCGGTGTTGTCTATTGTTAAACCATTGGCGTTGGATGTAGTACTGAAAGCGGCTACTGAAAGTGCTTTAGTGGCCTTGTCAAATCTGGTCCAGTCAGCGCTGGTGAGTAACCCTATCCCTTTAGTACCGTCCTGAGTAGCAATGGTCAGTGTATGCACACCTGTTGCTGTATTAGTATTGAATTGATAATCACGAGCAGCATTACCGGTCAGGTCTTCGACGATGGTTTGATTCAGTACAGCAGAACCATTAATCATGAAGTCGGAGAAGGCCGCTTTGGTGAGTGTGCGTTTGAATACCTTTCCTGTTCCATCAACGATTACGGCATCCAGTAAAGTATTGGCGCCGGCGGTGATACCTGCGAGGGTCAGGTCATTTTTCACGATCACATTACCGTTATCAATGCGCATTCCTTCTACGTTATTCGCTTTCATTACGAATGGTATTGGATTGGTACTTCCAATGAACTGTGTAGCGGCATTTGTGAGGGCGTTACCCAGTATATCCCAGGAAGATGCTTTGGTGGCCATTCTTTCCCAGGTGTAGTTATGTCTGACATAGAATCCTTCCTGTCCGGATGCGGTCCAGTAAATGATCATCCCGTCTGGTGGATTGAGGCTGGTCATCAGGGAAGTATCTGCTACACGTGGTAACAGTAAACCTTGTTTATCTGATTCCAGTTCGAGGATAGCTGATTTTTGAATAGAGGTAGGATTTTTACCTACTTTCAACTGTGCATTGGCTTCGGTAGCGATAAGGCCTACACCACCTATTAGCATAACGCGAACTACATTACGTAGAGATGTTCTCATAGATATAAGGGATAAATAGTTAAAGTTCAAATACACCTCCGGCACTGTCATTACCGGAGTGAAGGATATAAGGATAAAATGCTAAAAATGTCGAGAGTACAAGGATTCCAGTCAGTCTGCCTACGTCTATTTAAATTAATATGTAAAAATGATAAATTGTTTCTTTATAGGAAATAATATATTATATAGATCATATTAATCACATACTGCAAATGTGACATATTATATCTTTTTAAAAAATGACATGATAGTACCATTTTTCAAATGGATGATGGGAAGATTATCAGGGGGAAGGTAATCGATACAGTATATGATAACGATTGCACAAAAGACACTTAAAAGGGTGGATATATAAGATGAGATGAGTTATAGGTCAAATTGTTATGATTCCGAAGAGTATTAACATGTTCATGTTATAAAAAACAAAAAGCCCGTCAGCGGTAAAATTACCTTGACGGGCTATGATTTATTCTTTCTGCGTACTATTTACGCTTCTGATTTTTCTGATTTACTCTTGGAAGAGTTGTTTTTTAAAGTAAAGATCAGCTTCTGATTTTCCTTATCCAGGTCTGCTACGAGTATATCTCCATCATGAATATTCATGTTGAGGATTTCCTCTGCCAAAGGATCTTCCAGGTATTTCTGGATGGCTCTGTGCAGTGGTCTGGCTCCGAACTGCTGGTCGTAACCTTTATCTGCCAGGAAGCCTTTGGCTTCGTCTGTCAGTTCCAGGCTGAAACCGAGGTTGTTCAGGCGTTTCAGTACACTCTTCATTGTGATGTCAATGATGGTGTAGATATGTTCCTTCGCCAGGGAGTTAAAGATGATTACATCATCGATCCTGTTGAGGAATTCAGGAGAGAAGGTACGTTTCAGTGCTTTTTCGATCACTGATTTTGTATTCTCTTCTTCATTTACAGCTCTTGCGCTGGTAGTGAAACCAACACCTGCACCGAAATCTTTCAGCTGACGGGCTCCGATATTGGAGGTCATGATGATGAGGGTATTTTTGAAATCCACTTTACGGCCAAGGCCATCAGTGAGGATACCATCATCCAGAACCTGCAACAGGAGGTTATAAATATCCGGATGTGCTTTTTCGATTTCATCCAGGAGGATTACGGAGTAAGGTTTGCGGCGAACTTTTTCTGTCAGCTGACCACCTTCTTCGTAGCCAACATATCCCGGAGGAGCACCAATGAGGCGGCTTACAGAGAATTTCTCCATGTATTCACTCATATCGATGCGGATAAGGGCTTCGTCAGAGTCGAACATGTAGCGGGCCAGTGATTTGGCGAGCTCTGTTTTACCTACCCCGGTAGGACCGAGGAATATGAAGGTACCGATTGGCTTTTTAGGATCTTTCAGACCAACGCGGTTACGTTGTATGGCTTTGGTGACTTTGCTGATAGCTTCGTCTTGTCCCACCACGGCGCCTTTAAGATCTTCACCCATGCGGCGTAACTTTTCAGTTTCTGCCTGTACCATCCTTTTAACGGGGATACCGGTCATCATGCTGACAACTTCCGCGATAGCTTCTTCATCAATCGGGTAGCGTTTATGCTTCACTTCTTCTTCCCACATTGCTTTGGCGCGTTCCAGGTCTTCACCCAGTTTCTTTTCAGTATCGCGTAAAGCAGCGGCTTCTTCGAAGCGTTGGCTTTTAACTACTTTATTTTTTTCCTGTTTGATATCTTCAATCTGTTTTTCGAGATCGAGGATATTTTGCGGAACATTGATGTTTTTCAGGTGAACGCGGGCACCTACTTCATCGAGAACGTCGATCGCCTTGTCTGGCAGGAGACGGTCAGTCATGTAGCGGTCGCTCAGTTTCACGCAGGCATCAATGGCTGCATCGGTATAGCTTACATTATGGTATTCTTCATAACGTTGCTTGATATTATTGAGGATCAGGATGGTTTCATCCACGCTAGGCGGTTCTACCATTACCTTTTGGAAACGACGGTCGAGTGCGCCATCTTTTTCGATGTACATGCGGTACTCATCGAGGGTAGAGGCTCCGATGCATTGGAGTTCGCCCCTGGCGAGTGCAGGTTTAAAGATGTTGGAAGCGTCCAGGGATCCTGAAGCGCCGCCGGCTCCTACGATTGTATGAATTTCATCGATAAACAGAATTACATCTCTGTTTTTCTCGAGTTCGTTCATGATGGCCTTCATTCTTTCTTCAAACTGGCCACGGTATTTGGTACCGGCCACCAGGGCGGCGAGGTCGAGGCTTACCACGCGCTTATCGAAAAGCACGCGGGAAACTTTACGCTGCACAATACGCAGCGCCAAACCTTCCACGATGGCGGTTTTACCCACACCGGGTTCACCAATAAGAATCGGATTGTTCTTTTTACGGCGGGAAAGTATCTGGGATACCCTTTCAATTTCCTGCTCGCGGCCAACAATCGGGTCTAAGCTGCCACTCTCGGCCAGCTTGGTAATATCTCTACCAAAGTTATCCAGTACGGGCGTTTTGGATTTGGTATTTGTCTGTTTGGCTTTGGATGCGTAACTCTTTCTTTCGTCCTCAAACTCTTCTTCGCCCGGATCGTCGAATTCAGATTTAGGGTCCGCAGATTTTACAAAGCCCAGTTCGTTTTTAAAAGTATCGTAGTCCACGTCAAATTGTTGTAAGATTTGTGTACAAACGTTTTCCTTATTCTTAAGTATAGAAAGCATCAGGTGCTCCGTTTCCACCGTAGCGCTTTTCAGTGCTTTGGCTTCTAATACGGTAACACGTATCACTTTCTCTGCCTGTCTGGTAAGCGGGAGGCTATTGATGTTAGCGATGTTCTTTCCGGTCTTATCTTTTACAGCCAGTTCTACTTCCTTGCGTAACTCATACAGATCTACGTTCAAAGCCTGCAGAATCTTTACGGCCGTGCCCTCGCCTTCTCGAATAATACCTAACAGCAGGTGTTCAGTACCTATGAAGTCATTTCCCAGGCGTAAAGCTTCCTCTCTGCTGAACGAAATGATCTCCTTAACTTGCGGTGAAAAATTCTGGTCCATTGTGAGATTATTAAATTATCAAAAACCCTTACGGGGGCTTGCTTATACAATAATAACGAATAATTCTGACTTAAGATTACCACGTTATCTGTCGGAATGAAGTTATTCCTTTTTTAAACTTAAACAACTTACACTTTAATAGTATAAGAATTATTTTTGCGGTGATGCGGGTACGTTCGTTTAAAAATATCTACGAAGAAATGGAGGTTTTTGTTTCAATCTCTTGCGGTTATATTTTATAGGCGGGTTCCCTCTGTTCAGAATTTATTTTTACTAAAGTATAAAA
>NZ_DATCVJ010000261.1:0-2504 GCF_036566945.1 Chitinophaga sp.
AATTATAAGGAGTTTTGCCTCTCTGAAATAAGAAATTTTTTTATCGCATTAAAAACAAATATTGAAAAGGATGATTGGAAGATGGACAGGAATAATTCTAATGCGGTTCTGAATGTCACCACTATAAATGGGATGATTAACTGCTTAAGACTATTAATCCAAAATGATAAAAATGGTAATGTCGAGTATTATAAGGATAAATTAAAGAAAATTAAAGGATTTAAGTTCAAGGATTATAAGTCTAGTCAGTATAGGAAAATGGGTGAGGATATTTATAATAGATGTTTCAAATGATACTAACACATTGGAAGATTCAATCTCTTAAATACTAAAGAGCATATTGATGTCTGAGCACAAATAGTTCGAGTTTTGTACCACAGGGATCACCATCAGGAGTAAAACTAAATACTCTTACGTAATTAAAACCTTGTAGAAGCTGATTCTACAAGGTTTTTTTGTTTTTAGTGGTAAATGTGTGAGATAATGTGTAAGGGTAGAAAAGTGAGCGTTGGGGTTAGCAGGATAAGTATTAAATTGTGCTATCCGTCAGTAGCTTCTACATCCTTTTAGTCCTTATCTGGCAAGTGAAGTGTAGGTTAGTTAAATCAATTTCTTTCACATAAGTTTAAAGATATAACTCTTTTGAAATGCTAATTGAGAAATCATTCATAACAGAGATTAAGAGTATACTTACATCAGCAAGGTTCAAAGTTTATAATGCCATCAATAGCGCAATGGTGGAAGCATATTGGCTGACTGGTAAACGTATTTTTGAAGAGGAATAACAGGGAGAAGAGCGTGCAGAGCATGGATCTTTCCTGTTAAAGGAACTTTCAAAAGAGTTGAGTAGTGAATTTGGCAAGGGCTTCGATGAGAGGGAGTTGCGCCGTATGAGGCATTTTTATCAGTTTTTCCCAATTCGGGACGCACTGCGCCCCGAATTGACCTGGACGCATTATCGTATTATTTTAAGAGTAGATAATCCTAAAGCCAGGCAGTACTATGTAACTGAAACGGCAGCCGAGTCCTGGAGTACGCGACAATTGGAGCGCAATATCAATACGCTCTATTATGAAAGGCCGCCAGATCTCATTAAAAATCCATATGTGTTAGAGTTTCTTTTTACTCAGAAGCAGATCTGGAAACTGCAATCATCAGCAATTTGCAAGCCTTCTTATTGGAGATGGGGAAGGGATTCTCATTTGTTGGGCGTCAATACCGTATTAAAACAGACACAAAAGTATTTTACATAGACCTTGTGTTTAATAATTATATCCTTAAATGCTTTGTGTTAATTGACCTGAAAATACATGAGTTGACACATCAGGATATTGGGCAAATGGACATGTACGTTCGTATGTTTGAAGATCTTAAAAAGACAGAGGGGGGATAATCCAACAATTGGCATTATCCTATGTGCAGAAAAGGATCATACAATAGTTAAATATAGTATGCTGGAAGAAAGTAAACAATTGTTTGCATCCAAATATAAATTGGTACTACCCACAGAAGAAGAACTGCGGGCCGAACTAGAAAGAGAGAAGCAATTAATCCGCGAACATCTGGATAGTGGTTCTGAGAAAAAAAATGAGTATAGAATGGCACTCCCACGGAATAAGAAATCACGATTACTGACAACATTTTGGATAGGCCAATCAGGTCAGCATAACGGTTAGCAATAAACGCTCACTACTACAAAACACAGACGCTACAAAACATTATGATACGTGCTACTCCCAAGGGTTCTCACTGGAGAACCACAGGCCGTTCTGAACGCACTGCCTGCGCTTTACTTCAGGAAATAAGTTAACTTTATTTTACGACCTCACTTATCAGGATGATAGGAATGACATTGGTATAGTTTACAAAATCTGCACGAATCACATCTCTATTTGGAGCGATGGCCGCTTGATATTCACTTAAGCTTTTTACATAAAAAGTGCCAATAGCCATAAAAGGTAAAGGTTGGTTGGGAACACCACTGGAAAGCCCTTTTTCAATAGTATATTTAACCAAATTTGACCCTAAAAAAACCGCCACCATAGGCATGTGCTTAGTTTCATAGTATTCCATATTGAAAGTTTTACCCTCGGCATAAGGATACATGATGGATATCTTAATTAAGCCCTTTTCAGCAACAGCAATGTTGTGTTTTTGGGATTTTTCAGATTGCTTTTCCTGACTAAATGCAACAAAACAACAAGCAGTTAAAAGAAAAAATGATAAGATAAGTTTGAACATCATGATTAGGTAGATTTAAGTTAAAACTGTTTTGCAGTGCAAGCCATTCACGATTGGATATACCGTGCTATAAAAGTAAGAAGAGGCTAATAGGTAAGGTCAGCCTCTTCTTGCATTTTATAAACTTTACGGATATACGCGGCGGTGTGTTTCATCGATCCTGGCTTGTGACCAGATGCCTTCTTTCCAGGGCATATTACCTTCTTCGAGTTGTCTTTTCACATCGTGTTCAATGCCATCGAAATCAACTGGTTCTTCAGCAC
>NZ_DATCVJ010000263.1:0-6126 GCF_036566945.1 Chitinophaga sp.
ATGATAAAAAGAGAAGTGATAAAAAGAGAGCAGAAAAGGTATAAAAAGAGAAAAGAGCCAAACGGAAGATTCCGCTGACTCTTTCTACTTACTAACCCATTAAATTCAGGTCTAAATTACAAAATGGCTTCAGAATAAAAAAGTTTATTTAATTGATGTGAATAACTTTTGAGCTATTTGCCTGATCTAACAAAGTGGCTGCCATCGCTTGTTTCAGGGGTTGTTTTTATCTAATATTACTTTCATTGGGGCCTCGTAAAATGTTGATAAATAGGGTTGATGTTGATGATTTTTGCATATAAAAAAAACGTAATAATATACATTTTTTTAAATGACAAACAGACGCTTTTTTCGCAAAAAAAATAATTTTAGCGCCAAAATGACAGTGTTAAATTTATAATTTTAAGACAAAAGGAAGGGATGGCAGACAAGTGCTAAATAAAACTTAAAAGGAGGGATCTGGTGAGATATTTGCGCCTCCTTTTTACCAAATTTTATATAATATGACACCTGGAATCATGTTTTTATCGCTGATTTTTGTGGGGATCAGTATGCTGGTAAGCTACGTACTCAAGAGTAAGTTCCAGGCTTACAGCCAAATACCCACCTCTTCCGGTCTTACCGGAAAGCAGATTGCAGATAAGATGTTGAAAGACAATGGAATATATGGCGTTCAGGTCCGGGAAACGGAAGGCTTTCTGTCCGATCACTATAATCCGGCCGACAAAACCGTTAACCTCAGTCCTGACGTGTATAACGGCGCCAACGTAGCCGCCGCTGCAGTAGCAGCCCACGAATGCGGACACGCTGTTCAGCACGCTGCCGCTTATCCTTTCCTTGGTCTCCGGTCCAAATTGGTCCCAATGGTACAGTTCAGCTCTAATATCGTTTCATGGGTATTGCTGGCCGGTATCTTCCTTGTAAACAGCTTCCCGCAGTTACTCCTTGGGGGTATTATCCTTTTTGGAATAACTACCTTATTTGCCCTCGTAACGCTGCCGGTAGAATTTGATGCCTCCCGCAGGGCACTCGCCTGGCTGGATAACAGCCGGATAATGAGAACCGAAGAACATGATAAGGCGAAGAATGCACTGTGGTGGGCCGCCATGACGTACGTGGTCGCTGCGCTGGCTTCTGTAGCAACCCTGTTTCAGTATATTCTCATTTATATGGGAGCCAGAAACAGGAACAATTAGAACAGATATAATATATTCATATGATGAAGGGATGACCATGGTCGTCCCTTTTTATTTTTATCATGTGGTAAATGCTCCTTTAACATTTTGTTAAGAAAGTGGAAATATTTTTATATTTTTAAATCCTGGATGTGAATACAGCCAATTTTAGTGTTATTGCTTGTTGATTAATGTACTGTGAGTGCATTGCTTGTGTTTTTGCTTAATGATAAGGCCCAAAAGTACCTCATCAGCCAAATTTTTATCAAACTGCTGTTCATAATTCAAAATCTAAACTAAGAACCATGTTGCGATTCTACTCGATGGTGGGCATGTTGCTGTTCCTATGCAGCACCTTGACATTTGCCCAGTCAAGACAAATTACTGGTAGGGTTACAGACCAGAAAGATGGTAGCGGCCTGCCTGGCGTTACCGTGAAGGTAAAAGGAACAATGACCGGAACCGTGACTTCATCTGACGGAAATTATAAGCTGGATGTTCCTGAAAAAGGAGCATTCCTGGTGTTTTCCTTTGTTGGTTACAGTGATCAGGAAATAGCGGTAGGTAACCAACAAAGCATCAACGTAGTACTCAGTACAGGTAACAAAGACCTCTCAGAGGTGGTGGTAGTGGGCTATGGTACCCAAAATAAGCGTGACCTGACCGGGTCGGTAAGTAAAATTTCTGCAAAAGAAATAGAAAACCAGCCGGTAGCCAGCTTCGAATCTGCTATCCAGGGTAAAACCCCGGGTGTGGTAATTGAGTCTGGTAGCGGTAAGGTAGGACAGGGTATTAAAGTGCGTATACGCGGTACCTCTTCTATTTCTGCGAATAGCCAGCCGCTTTATGTAGTGGATGGTATGCCGGTGAATTCACTCAGCCAGACGGATGTAAATAACGATCCAACCAACCCCATGGCGGATATTAACCCAAATGACATTGAATCTATCGATGTATTGAAAGATGCTTCGGCCACTGCTATATATGGTGCCCGTGGTTCAAATGGTGTAATCCTGATTACCACTAAAAAAGGAAGATCAGGTGAAAAAACCAAAATTGAACTGAACGCCAGTACCGGCTGGGGAAACCCAACTACCAAAAGAGGGTTCCTGAATGCGAAAGACTATGTAGCACTGCTGCATGAAAGAGCGGCAAATGATGGTAGAACTGCCTTTGAGACAAAGGACCCTAGCTTTACTGCTGATGGCACCCCATTTCCTACAGAGGTTGCGGCGATCGCTTATTTCACAACCAGAGTGGATCGTAGAATGTCACAGTTGGCTTTAGGAAAGGACTTTAACAATCTTGGCTATAGCACTGATTGGGAGAAAGCCCAGTTTAGGAATCCTGCACATTCACAACAGCTGGATTTATCTGCCACTGGTGGTAACGAGAAAACCAAATTCTATGTTTCGGGCTTTTACAATAGCCAGGAAGCCATTGTTGTTAATAACAAATTTGTACGTTATGGTGGCCGTCTGAATTTGGAGCACACTGCTACAGATAAGGTTTCCTTTGGTATGAACTTGAACGTGAGCCGCTCTCAACTGGATCGTGTAAGCAATGATAACACCTTTTCAACGCCCAGCCAGTTGGTAGCACAATCGCCACTGTCACCGTTACGCGACTCCACTGGTGCCATCAACAACAGGACGCTTTATCCCAACGGATTGTTTGATGCACAGTTCAACTCTAACAAGCAGGTTACTTTCCGTACTTTAGGCAATGTATTCCTGAATTATAAAATACTGCCAATACTGTCATTCCGCTCAGAATTAGGTGCAGATATTTCAAGCCTTACAGAAGATCAGTACATAGGCTTACAGTCATCAGATGCTATCGGTAAGGGTGGAGCGTCATCTAACTACCTGCAAAATGTATCGTTGAATACGAATAACTACTTTACACTAACGCCGAAGTTGGGCGAAGATCATAACCTGAGTGTTACTGCCGGTATGAGCTATCTGCAAAATGATTTCTCTACCACGCAGGTTTCAGGAGAGCTGTTCCCGTCAGATATCATCAAAAAACTGGTGGCAGCAGCTTCTATTACCTATGGTAATTCTACTGCTCAACGCTATACTTTCCTGTCTTATTTTGGAAGGGCCAACTATGCTTATAAAGATAAATACCTGGCTTCCCTAAGCGTACGTTCTGATGGCTCTTCACGCTTTGGTCCCAATAACCGATATGGTATATTCCCTGCGGCATCATTGGGTTGGGTAGCTTCTCAGGAAGATTTTCTGAAAGACAACAAAACACTGAATTTCCTGAAACTCCGCGTAAGCTATGGTACAACTGGTAATGCTGAAATCGGAGAGAACAGGTATTTAACATTATTGGAACCAACTTCCTATCCGCAATTACCAGGTTACCGTCCAAGACAAATGGGTAACCCGGATCTGAAATGGGAAAAAACAAAGCAATTTGACGTTGGTTTGGAATTCGGTTTGTTTGATAATCGTTTGAGTGGTGAAGTAGATTATTATAATAAGCAAACGTCAGATTTGTTGTTACAGGCGAACCTTCCTTATACCACCGGTTATGATTTCCAGTACCTGAATATTGGTCACATGGAAAACAAAGGCGTGGAAATTTTGCTGAATAGTGTGAATATCAATTCCCGCAATTTCAAATGGAATACCTCGCTGAACGTTTCTTATAATAAGAACCGCGTAAAAGACATCAAAGGACAGATCATTGAATCTGATGGGGGCGAACAACGTGCAGTAGAAGGAGAGCCTATCGGTGTTTTCTATATGGCCAAATTTGCTGGAGTAGATCCACAAACAGGAGATGCTTTATATATCGATGGTGATGGTAAACCGAATACAGATTTTTCTAAAGCGCAAAGAATGGTGGTTGGTAAATCCAATCCAGATTGGACAGGTGGTATGACAAATACTTTCTCTGCCTATGGATTTGACCTGAGTGCTTTCTTCTCTTTTGTACAGGGGAATAGTATTTTTAACCGTGCAGCTATTTACCAGGATAATGGATTTGCGGGAGGTTATGATAACCAATTAACAGATGTGCTGAAGAGATGGCAGAAGCCTGGTGACATTACCAATGTTCCCCGTTTATCTCTCTATTATGCCGATGGTGGTGCTTCTACTGCTAATAGCCGTTGGATTTATGATGGATCATACATTCGCCTGAAATCACTCACACTTGGCTATACATTGCCCAAGAGCGCGATCAATACATTGAAAATTTCAAGTTTACGTGTATATGTAGCAGGTTATAATTTGTGGACAACAACAAAGTATTTTGGTGATCCTGAAATAAACTCAGATGTACTGGGCAATATTGCGGGTGGTATCGATTACTATACAATACCACAGGCTAAACAGATCACGGTAGGACTGAATGTTAAATTTTAATCTTAAACATGTAAATGATGAAATCATATAAAAAATATATTGCTCCTTTCCTGTTAGCGGTTTCCGTTGCAGGTTTGCCTGCCTGCAATAAAAAACTGGATGTGGCACCGGGATCATACATTGTTCCCGATCAGGTACAAAACGAAAGCGACGTTCGCGCAGAGCTGCTGGGTGCTTATAGCAATTTACAGCATTATGATGCTTACGGTGAGCGTGCTATATTAATCCCAGATTTATTGTCTGACGAAGGAGAATCATCTTTCGTAGGAACATTTTTTACTTACACTCAATACCAGGATAAATCGCAATTGAAAACAAGTTCTATTGCTGAGGGTATCTGGCAGAGAGGATATAAGACCATTAACAACGTAAATATTGTTATTGCAAATATTAATCTGGTTTCTGCAGCAAATAAGACGGCTATGGAAGCAGATGCCAGGTTTATAAGGGGATTGATGTATTTCAATCTATGTAATCTTTTCGGTAAGCCTTACTCCGCTGGAGCTGTTACCACTAATCTGGCAGTACCGTTGATCCTGGAACCTATTATTGCACAAGAAGACTTGCCTAAAGGACTTCAGGCAAGAGCAACAGTAGATGCTGTTCACAAGCAGATAGTAGCTGATTTGGTATTCGCTGCAGCAAATCTTCCTGAAGAAGGTGACAGAGGAAGAGCTTCTAAATATGCTGCTTTTGCGATTCTTTCAAGGGTTTATATGGCAGAAGGTCTTTATAACAAGGCTGCTGAGGCTGCAAACGAAGTAATTCAAAGTGATGCTTTTGGTCTGACCTCAACGTTTGATAAGGCATTTAATAATGCGGTAAACTCTTCTGAGGATATTTTTGCTATTCAGCAAACCAATCAGAGTAATGCCGGTACCGTGAACAACGGAATACAGACATTTTATGGTGGATATGATCCTTACGGTGGTAGGGGAGATATTATCATTGACCTGACTCGCTTACCAGCCTATGAACCGGCCGATTTCCGTGGAACTTTCTTCTATGAAAATTATGGACTGGCGGTGGATGATGGTTTTTATACAGGTAAATGGAGGGATCAATATAAAGTAATCCCTGTAGTACGTTTGGCAGAGATGTACCTCACCCGTGCAGAATCTAATTTGCGTGCCGGAACAAATATCGGTGCAGAACCATTGGATGATGTGAATATGGTAAGAGAAAGATCAAATGCAAGCACGCTGGGAGCAGTTACCCCAGATATAGTGGTAGCTGAGCGTATTAGAGAGTTGTTGTTTGAAGGTGATAAGTTATGGACATATAAACGCCTGAAGAAAAATGTGGGTACTTATACTTATATAGATGACATGCTGGTTCTTCCGATCCCGCAACGTGAAACCGACGTTAATACCAAACTCACCCAGAATCCTGGCTACTAATTTTTCTTAATATAATAGGTCTGAAGCGGGCTTCCCATCACCGGGAAGCCCGCTTTTATTAAATAAAAATTAATAATATTAACAGCCTTTCTTTTTCTGTTAATAACTTTTATACAAATTTTTTATTGAAAATCAATTGATTGCAAAGGTACCTCGGAAAAAAGTGCC
>NZ_DATCVJ010000264.1:0-3745 GCF_036566945.1 Chitinophaga sp.
AGCAGGAGCAACATCTGAATAACGATATCAACAAACAATAAAATTTTTTCTTTCCTTCTCATGTTTCAGAATTTTCAGTAAAAACAGAAATATAAGTGCAAAAAAAAGCGGCACTAAGCCGTCTGCTGAAACGGGATAAACATTCTTCTGACTGTAAGAAAAGTAATGCTGATCATGAGCGCAGGTAGTAAAGTAACGATGCCGCAAAAGAAAAGGTAGTAAAAGATGGAAATTAACCAATCAGATAACGTTAAATAGCTGCTGGTGATTAACGCCAGTCCAATGCAGATGCAATAGCCCAATAGCGTGAGTTGTAAGGCATATAGATACTTATTCTGCGGCAGACTTTTTCTTTCGGCCAGGTGTATCAGGCTACTACATAATTGCCAGGCTAATAAGGCACAAATAAGATGAAAGGAAGGGAAAACTGCTTGTCCGTCCAATGGGATATAAATAATACAGGCTATGGCAAGCATCACCTGTATACATCCATCTGCAATAATAAACTGTTTCATTTTTATTTTTGTTAGTTCGGAATTTTCAGAAAAAAATGAAATATAAAAACAAAAAAAATTATTTGATGAGTTTCAGCAAGCTGCTATAGAACCAGTTTTCTTCTGATTTAATAAATGCGCCGATGGTTTTATCGGTCTGCTGAGCAAACTTGGTAATGTTAGAGATGGAATCTTTGAAAGCTTTCATTTCCTTGTCTTTAGGATCGCCTTCTGCCTGCTGCAGCTGTAACAGCACTTTCATGATAGGATCCAGCTCACGTTTCTTTCTTTCGCGTGCGATATAGGTAGCTACTTTCCAGATATCTTTTTCTGCTACAAAAAATTCCTTTCTTTCACCGGGAATGAGGATACGCTCCACCAGGCCCCAGTTGATGAGTTCCCGTACATTCATATTGGTATTACCGCGGGAAATATTCAGTTGCTCCATGATATCATCTGCACACAACGGATCCGGCATTACCAGCAGTAAGGCGTGAATCTGAGCCATCGTACGGTTAATACCCCACTGAGCACCTAAAGATCCCCAGGTTTGGATAAACTGTGCTTTTGCTTCCACTAAGTTCATGTAGGTTGTATTTTATAGCGTTTGACAATTTACAGGGTCAAATGTATATCAAGTTTTTGAACTTTCAAAAGCTAATGAAACATTTTACTGCCGAATGACGGGCAGGGGCACAAAAAAAGGCGGAGTGTATCACTCCGCCTTTAGTATAGCTATTATAGTCAGTTTATACCAGCATAGTTACCGGATTTTCCAGGAACCCTTTCAGGGTAGCCAGGAAACGGGCGCCTACCGCTCCATCCACACTTCTGTGGTCGCAGCTCAGGGTCAGTTTCATGATGTTGGCTATTTTTACCTGGCCTTTTTCCACTACTGCAGTTTCAGTGATATTACCTACTGCCAGGATAGCGGAATCCGGCGGGTTGATAATAGCAGTGAATTCGTCGATACCGAGCATACCCAGGTTGGAGATGCTGAAGGTGTTACCGCTGAATTCCTGTGGTTGCAGTTTATTGTTTTTGGCTTTGTCGTATAGGCCTTTTGCATCACTGGCAATCTGGCTCAGTGTTTTCTGATCAGCAAAGCGGATCACCGGTACAATCAACCCAGCTTCAATCGCTACCGCAGAACCAATGTGTACATGCTGGTTCTGACGGATAAAGTCGCCCATCCAGCTGCTGTTTACAGCAGGATGCAGACGCAGTGCCATCGCAGAAGCTTTGATCACCATGTCGTTGTAGGAAATCTTAACCGGAGAAATTTCGTTGATAGATTTACGTGCTTCTATGGCTTTATCCATATTCACATCTATTTTCAGGTAGAAGTGAGGAGCACTAAACTTGCTTTCGCTAAGGCGTCTGGCAATAACCTGGCGCATTTTGGTCAGCGGAATATCTGTGAAGCCTTCCTGGCCAGCTGGAACAAAGGCAGGAGCAGCTGGAGCTGCAGTGCCGGTGCTTTGAGCCGGAGTCGCTGCTTTAGCGGCAGGAACGAAGCTATCTACGTCTTTTTTGATGATACGGCCACCGTCACCGGAACCAGGAATCTGGCTGATGTCGATGCCTTTTTCTTCTGCCACTTTCTTAGCCAGTGGAGAAGCTTTAACACGGCCATCGGCGTTACCGGATGCCACTGCAGCGGTAGCAGGAGCAGCTGGTGCGGCGGTGGCTGCAGGAGCAGGAGCGCCGTTTTCAGCAGCCAGTATAGCATCTACACTGGTACCAGCTTTACCAACTATGGCAATGATACCATTTACTTTGGCAGCTTCGCCTTCTTTAACACCTATATATAATAAAGTACCGTCGGCATAACCCATTACTTCCATGGTCGCTTTATCCGTTTCCACTTCAGCCAGTACATCGTCATTTTTCACTACGTCGCCTACTTTCTTATTCCAGGCAACTATTTTACCTTCTGTCATGGTATCGCTCAACAGCGGCATACGGATAACAGTAGCATTTTTCAGTGCTTCTTTTAATGCAGCATCATCAGCCGGTGCAGCGGTAGCAGCAGGAGCGGCCTGTGGTGCAGGAGCTGCGGCAGCGGCTGCAGGAGCAGGAGTAGCCTCTTTTTTATCTTCCAGCAGAGAAGTATAATCTTCTCCCGGTTTACCTACAATGGCAATAATTCCGTTTACCTTAGCTGCTTTGCCTTTCTCCACACCAATATACAGGAGGGTTCCTTCTACGTAACCCATCACTTCCATGGTTGCTTTATCCGTTTCCACTTCAGCAATAACATCGTCTGCCTTTACTGTATCGCCCACCTTTTTATGCCATTCCGCAATCACCCCTTCCGTCATCGTATCACTCAAAAGGGGCATTCTGATAACTTCTGCCATAGTGTTTTATTCAAAATTTTGTTCAAACCTACATGTTTTTGCGCAAAAACGCAAAGAAGGAATTGTAAACTGTTTAAAAATGTCTATCTATCGTTAATATTTAATTACAGTAGCCAGATTAGAAATCAAGCTCCATATTAAGTCTGTCTTTCAACTCTTTTACCATCGGATATTTTTCAGACATCTGCTGAAATTGTTCCCTGCTGGACAAAGGAGCAGGGCCAATATCCTGTGTTTGCTGACTTTCATCCAGCTGCAGGGTGAGAACAATGGTAGGATTGTTAAATTTCTTTTTCAGAAAATCGGCAATTACCAGTTTCTCTTCTTCCATAAACCGGAATTGTACAATGTTCCGGCTTACAATCCCTACTTCCGTTACCCCCAGCAACTTCAACTGCGCCAGCTGTAAGTTACTCACCACTGTCATTTTGTTGGCTTGCCGGTACAGATCAATAAATTCATCCCAGTACACATGAATGGCCCCCATGGTGAGTGGTATAGACTGTACCTGGGTAGTACTTTGCTGTTTCGCTGCCATGGCCTCTTTCATCGCTGCCAGTCCGGTCAGCTTGCTGGCCGGTGTTGCCGCGGTGGTAGCGGTGTTGCTGCTACCGGTATCCATGGTGGCTGTTTGTACAGGTGTATTCGCTGCCGGTGCCTGTACGGGAGCCGTTGCCGGCGTGGTTTGTACAGGTGTGGTTACAGGTGTAGCTTGTACAGGCATGGTTACTGGTGGTGCCGATACCGGCGTTGAAACCGGTGTAGTAGTTACTGGCGCCGGTTGTGCTGCGGCAGTGACCGGTGCGGCTGAGCTGGTAGCAGCAGGTGCGGGTGCATACCCGGTAGCTGCTGGGTTACTACCCGCTCCGGTATCTACCGTTAAACGGG